>CAZVPS010000453.1:0-1505 GCA_964629105.1 uncultured Anaerolineaceae bacterium | reverse complement strand
TCGTCGAGGCGGCGGCCCGGAAGGGCATCGACCTGCGCGTCGTCGTCCTCGACGCCACGACGCACACGGCCGAGGACGCTGCGCGCGCGCTCGGCGTGGAGCTGGGCCAGATCGTGAAGTCGCTCGTCTTCGTGGCGCCCCGCGACGAGGCGGGCCACGAGCCTGTCCTCTGCCTGGTCTCCGGCACGAACCGGGTCGACCTCGCCCGCCTGGCCGCGGTCGTAGGGGAGCCGGCGATCCGGCGCGCCACAGCGCGGGAGGCACGGGACCTGACCGGCTTCACGATCGGGGGCATCCCGCCGGTCGGCCACGCCCACGCGGTGCGGGTCGTGATGGACCCCGACCTGGGACGGCATCGCGAGGTGTGGGCCGCCGCGGGCGTCGACCGCGCGGTCTTCCCGGTCGCCCCGGCGGCACTCCGGGCGCTGACCAACGCGGTGGTGGCGCCGATCGCCGCCCCTGCGGTCCCGGCCGAGCCTGGCGCGAGGCGGTCGGCCGAGCCCGCTTCGTGACGGCGGACGCCCGCCAGGAGATCGTCGCCTTCCCCGGCGGGATGCGGGCTCGCTTCCGGTGGGCGGGCACCGGGCAGGGAGACGCGGTCTTCGCCCTCAGCGAGACGGGGGGCGCGCTGCACGACTACGGGGCCCGGGTCTCCCCGTCCTTCGAGCGGCTCTGCCGGGCCGAGCTGCGGGTCGAGAGCCCGGGCGGAACCTGGGCGGCACGGCTCGCCTCGCCGATCTTCGACGCGCCGGCCGGCCTTGCCTGGGACACGGCAGGCCTTCTGGTCGTCGCCTACGGCTTCGCCACCTACGGGCTGGAGGCGCGGACGGGCGAGCTGCGCTGGCTCCACCGCTCCGGCTCGCCGCTCGTCGCGGTTCTCGGCTCGTCGCGTCTGGACCACGTGATCGTGCAGGCTGAGATCGAGACGTTTGCCGTGGAGGCCAACGGTGCGGTCCGCTGGCGCGTGGCGCACTCGGACGTGGTGGCCGAGGCCGAGCTCGTGGGCGGCCGGCTCGTCCTCTCGAGCTACGGCGGCCTGGTCAGCGCGCTGGACCCGGAGACGGCGCGCGGGGTCGCCTGACCGCGGGCGGCGGCGGGAATGGCACACCGCGCCGCGAACGGCCGTGCGCCGCGACCTCCGCCGCAGGCCATCCGGGCGCGCCCCACCCCGGCTCCGTCCGGGCGATGCATGGAATCGTCCTCGACCACGTTCCGTTCGGCGCGCGGCGGGGAGTGACAACCGCGCCCCTGGCACCAAGCGCAGCACGGTGGACCCCGAATCCATGAATCGGCGGGGATTCGCGGGTCGGCGGGGGTCCGTGACCAGGTTTCGGGCTCTCGCCCTGCCCCGCGCCGAGGTGGACGTCCTGTGGACAACCCGCACCGGATCCACCGATTCCGTGGGCGAGTACCGTTGACCGGAGGTCCCGCGGCGGGTAGCGTGGATGTCGACCCGGAGGGGTCATGAGCTCGCTAATGGCGGAGGCTCCGGCCGAGGCCCACGC
>CAZVPS010000452.1:0-1513 GCA_964629105.1 uncultured Anaerolineaceae bacterium | reverse complement strand
CGAGATCGCGCCCCGGCACTGTGGTCGGACCGCCCGAATTCGCGGGGACCGCAGGCCCCAGGTCCGTCCGTGGTTCGTGCCGCGCCGCGCGCGGGAGGAGAGGGTATCGATGGATCCGCGCGCCCATGCGCTCGAGGCGGCCGACCCCGAGGCCGTGGAGTTCGTCCGCTTCTGCCGGGCCCGCCGCCGGGTCGGCTGGCCGGAGCTCTACGACGAGATGTGGGCGGTCGCGAGCCGAAGCCTCTTCCGCGGCTACGGGTGCGCCGATCTCGAGGAGCGTGGGATCGGGTTCAGCCTGTTCGGCACGCCGCATCTCGCTGCGATGGCCGCGGCGGTGATCGAGGAGGAGCGGGCGGCCGGCGTGCCGGGCCAGGGCGTCCGCGAGCGACGCCGGTCGGCGGCGGCGTCTCGCTGAGCCCCGGAGATCAGGCGCGAACCTGGCGGCGCGCCATCTCGCCCTCGATCTGGCGCTCGGCCTCCACGTAGGTGTCGATCTGCTCGCGGAGCTGGTTCGCCTGCGGCGTGTACAGGTGCACCTGCTGCTGGAGGATGTAGCTCAGCCGGCGGCTCGTCATGCGCACGTGGTCCAGGTTCTTCATGAGGACCAGGGGATCCATTGCCGCGAGATCGTCCGGGTGATGCATCGGCTTCATGGCCGGGAGTGTAGCGGAGCCCGCGGGCCGCGGGCCGGCCGGCGGCGCCGCGGAGATCAGCGGCGGGGAGGCCAGCTCCAGTCGATGGGGAGTGCCGCGCCGGCGATCGCGCGCCGCCGCCCCGCCTCCGACGGCGCCAGGACGAGGATCCGGTCGAGCCTGGTCGCGCGCCCCGCCTCGTCGCCCCAGAGCCTGGTCATCTTGCGGTCGTCGGCGACCTCGTCGCGGACGACCCCTGCCAGCAGGTAGCCCTCGGGTCGGGCGGCGCCCTCCCAGACCTCGTCGGCAAGGCCGATCGTCAGCCCGTCGGCCGCCGGCCGGCCTCGTTCCGCCTCGACGTCGCCGAGGACCAGGGCGACGACCGCGTCGTCCGCGAGCACCTGGCGCAGTCCGGCCAGCACCTCCCGGATGAAGACGAGATAGGGCTCGCGGCGATGGGCGTCGTCGAGCGTCGCGTCGATCCGGGCGGCGGAGAAGCCCAGGAACCAGGTCCGCAGCCAGTTGTAGTAGCCGTACTTGAGGACCCGGAGGTAGGGCGGCGAGGTGAGGACGAGCCGTGCCCGGTCGGGGAGTGCCCGGTCGCGGAGGGCGGTGCGAGCGCGCCCGCCCGCATCGCGTGCATCCCCGAGCAGCGCGATCCCGGGCGTCCCCGGGTGCCCGTCGCGGGCAAGGCGCCGCAGCTTCGCGGCGAGGAGGACGAAGAGGTCACGCTCGGAGGCAGCGTAGCCCGTCCGGATGGCGAAGTCGCGCACGTAGCGCGGGGCCATGCTGAAGGTGTTCGGCATCAGCCCGGAGAGATAGCCGGGCCGCTTGCCGTGGAGGATCCCGACCAGCGCGGCAGCGAGGAAGCGATCGGCCGG
>CAZVPS010000451.1:0-1517 GCA_964629105.1 uncultured Anaerolineaceae bacterium | reverse complement strand
CGGCGGGGACGCGGTGCGCGTCGGCGGCGCTCATGGTCAGCGAGTCGAGCGCGCGCATCTCGGCGTGAAGGAGGCCGACCGCATTACTCTGGGCATCGTCGGAGCGGAAGCTGTTCGAGCAGACCAGTTCGGCCAGGCGATCGGTCTTGTGCGCCGGCGTCATCTCCCCGGAGCCACGCATTTCCGAAAGGCGGACGGGCACGCCCGCCTCGGGGGATCCGTGGGGGGGGGGGGCTGCGGGGCGGCCCCCCCCCGGGCCGCCGGGACGGCGCCGGCCACGGGGCGAGACCGACCCGCCACAACAGTGTGAGTGTGTGGGAGGTTCGCAGATGGCTGCCACCCCGCCCGTTGCGACACGGGCGAGCCAGTTCTTCCGCCTGCTCGACGCCAAGGACGAGACGGCCCTGCGCGCGCAGCTCTCCGATGATCCACAGGCCACCGACGAGATCACCCGAGGCTGGCTACGTGGGAGGGCGGCCCTCGAGGCGTACTTCGTCGAGAACCTTCCACGCATCACGGAGGTCAACTCGCGCATCGACGAGGCCGAGGAGCGCCGCTGGGGCGACGTGGAGGTCGACACGTTCGTGCTGCGCCAGAGCTACGTCTATGACGGCACGCGGTACGACATCGAAGCCCCCACGACGTTGATCTGGCGCCGTGAGGGCGACACCTGGAAGCTCGCCCTGATGCATTCGATCCCGCTGCCGCCGGCCCCCTAGGCCCGCCGCATGGGCAGGGCCAGGGCAGCCAACCGGGGCTGCCAGGGACGCGTCGAGGCATGGGTCAGACCGCACAACGCATCGAGAGGAGTCCACGGATGGCGACTGTCGCCGTCGATGTCGAGGCTGCCGCGGTGGCCGAGACGATCCGTCGCTACATCGAGGCCGTCGAGAGCGAGGACCTCGGGAGATATGCGGGAGTCATGGCCCACGACGACGACCTCGCCTGGTATGGCTCGATGCCCGGGCAGATCGTCGGCTGGGGCGAGGTCGAGGGCGCGATCCGCGGGATGTTCGAGGCTCTGTCCGATATCAAGATCACGCAGACCGACCTCCGCATCCACTTCAGCCCGGATCGGCGCCTCGCATGGGCGACGTGCCTGTGGGACTTCCGGGCGAAGATGGGCGGTCAGCCCGTCATCGAGCCGACCCGCTGCACCTGGGTGCTCGAGCGCCGCGACACAGACTGGGTGATCGTCCACTGGCACAAATCCGTTGGCGTGCCGGATTGACCGAGCCAGCTGGGAGGCGCCCCCGGCTCCGCACCGGGCGCTCCGGTCCGTTCGCGGGATGGGCCAGGAAGGAGCGCCGCGTCGCCGTCAAGGTCGTCGACTTCCGCGGCAACGAGGCGATCCGCATCGCGGAGCTGCCCGCGTGACGGCCTCGGGGACGGCCCCGGCGATGCCATCCCAGAACGAGCGGGCACGGTCCATCTGTTTCGGGAGGACGTACCCGAGTGCGACCTCAGCCCCCGAGCAGGCGTCGCAGGTCCGCCTCGCTGAAGCCGGAGGTGCGACC
>CAZVPS010000450.1:0-1518 GCA_964629105.1 uncultured Anaerolineaceae bacterium | reverse complement strand
CTCAGCCCCCGAGCAGGCGTCGCAGGTCCGCCTCGCTGAAGCCGGAGGTGCGACCCGCGTTGTCGCAGCTCCACGGATCCGGCGCGCAGGAGAGCGGTCCTGAGCTCGCGAGCAGTCCAGGGCATCGTCTGCCCGGGTCAGTCGCGCAGAGCAGCCTCGATCGAGATCGAGACCGGCCGCAGGATGAGTCCCGGCTGCGAGAGCAGGTGGCTCGGGATGGCGGCAGGTCTGTAGCTGCGAGGGGGCTCTGGATAGACCGTGAAATTCTCCTGGCGAAGGAACGCTTCGAGCCCGACCGTGGTGTCGTGGTGCGCGGTTTCGATCCCCTTCGACCGCCTCGACGATCATCGCGTAGGCGTGGTCTGCGTCGTCGCCGCAGCTGGCAATGTCGAACTCGAGGATCTCCGCCGATACGGCGCTTCCATCCGGGTAGAGGGCCGCGGTCAGGACAAGATACCAGCGCTCGAGGGGCGGCGCCGAGGCACGCCGGCTGCGGCGAGTCTCGGGCGGAGCGTGGTCAACAGCCATTGTGGCGGCATCGTACTCCGAGCCCCCTTCACCGTCGCTTATCGCCGGGCGGCCTGACCCATGGCCATCGGCTGGGGCAGGCCGGACGAAGGAGCAGGCGGCGAGGCGCTGCGGCTGCGGGTCGCGACGGTCGGCAAGCCGGGCCGGCCCGGGGCCGACGTGCGCTGCGTCGTGTCCGTGGCGATGCTCTCCGAGGGCTGGGTACTGTAGCCGGGCTTCGAGCGGCCTCAGGACGATCGCCAGGCCCCTGACGCCGTATGCCAGCGCGCGACCGGGCGGACCGATTCCGGGCCCTCCGCCAGCACCGCGCGGGCGCGGGCCGAGGCGACGGTCTCGCCCCAGCCGGGAGGACGGAGGCCTGGGGCGAGGTCGGCCAGCGGGGCGAGCACGAAGAGCCGCTCCCGGGCGCTCGCGTGGGGGACCTGCAGCCATTGCAGCGTGGCCTTCGCCGGGTCCTCGCTGTTGGCGGTGGGCGGGCGCTCGACGCGGATGGCATGGCGGCCGAAGACGAGGAGGTCGAGATCGAACTCGCGGGGACCCCAGCGCTCGCGCTCCTGGCGGCCGAAGGCGCGCTCGATCGCCTTGAGAGCGAGGAGGAGCGCCAGGGCGCCGGTCTCCGGGTCCGGGCCGGCCGGGACGTCGAGGGCGACGACGGCGTTGCGGAAGTCCGGCTGGTCCTTCACGCCGACGGGCTTCGTGGTGTACAGGCGGGAGACGCCGGCGAGGCGCGCGCCGGGCAGGGCCGCCAGGGCGTGGACCCCGGCCGTCAGCGTGCCCGCGGCGTCGCCCAGGTTCGCCCCGAGGCCGATGTAGGCGCGGACGCGCCGGGCTCCGCGGGCGCTCAGTGGGCCGCGGACGGTTAACGCGCGCTCTCGGGTCGCCATGCCCCGAGAATACGCGCGTGGGTGCCGTCACGGTCCTGGTCCTCCACCCGCCGCTCCCCGCCGGCGCGGGCCCGCTCGCGGGCGCGTTCGACGCTGCGCGCCGGGA
>CAZVPS010000449.1:0-1522 GCA_964629105.1 uncultured Anaerolineaceae bacterium | reverse complement strand
CAGGCGTCCGGCCGCGGCGTCGAGAAGTCGGCCGGGATCTCGAGCTCGATCCGGCCGTCTGCCTCGCGGACCCGGAACTCGTCGAGCGGGCGCGGCGGCGGCCCGGAGAGCACGTTACCGTCCAGGTCGAAGAAGGCGTCGTGGCAGAGGCAGGAGAAGGTCCCTTTGTCGGTCGGCTCGTAGGCGCACTGGGCGTGCGTGCAGCGCGGGTCGAACGCCACGAGGTCGCCGGAGCTCCGCTTCAGCAGCCACGCCGAGCCGGACACCGCGGAACCTCCCGCGGTTCCGGCGAAGCGGACCGAGACCGGCTGGCCGGCGGTCAGCGTCGCCGGGTCCACGTCCGCCGCCACCCAGCCGCCCGTGTCGGCGGTTGTAGCGGGGGACCCACAGCCGTCCAGCAGGACCAGGCCGGCCACCGACGAGCCGATGACGGCGAGCGCGCGGCGGCGCCCGATGGGTCGAGCGAGGGGGGAGTCGCGTTCACTCGTGTCGAGCTCGGGGCGATGGACCATGCCCGAGATCCTAGCCCACCGCAGACCGGCAACCCAGGTCCCGCTCACCAGGGCGTCATGCACCCCATTTCCGTAATGCTCGCCACAGCATCACCAACGAGATTGGCCCGGGGTGGAACGGCCCACGATCGTGGTTCGGGTCCCGGCTCGGGTCCAGAATCCTCGTCAACGCTCGGCCCGGGAGGCGTTGACGAGGGAATCACCGCCTGCTGTCGGCTCCGACACGCTCCAGCCGGCGCGCGGGGTCCGGTCTTCTTCGGTAGTGATCGGGAGCGCGGCATTGACGAGAGAATCCGACCGGGCGCGGTCGCCGGCGAGCCGCAGTCGATGGCCGGCGAACG
Organism: uncultured Anaerolineaceae bacterium; assembly: GCA_964629105.1. GTDB lineage: Bacteria > Chloroflexota > Limnocylindria > Limnocylindrales > CSP1-4 > CTSoil-043. The sequence goes on along the minus strand of CAZVPS010000449.1, from coordinate 669 downwards.
TCAGCCGGCGACTGGCGCCACCGACGGGATCACCGCGCCGGCCGAAGGCGCGGCCGCTGGCGCCGCGGCCGACAGCGCTGCGGCCGACCGGCGGTCGCCCAGGCAGGCCGAGATGATCCGGTCGATCAGGGAGTCGGGGTCTGACGCGATAGCCTCGCGGCGGATCGTCCAGGCCTGCGACGTGTTGATGCTGACGTCCACAATGGCCCGGCAGCGGCCGTCGCGGAGCAGGTCGACGAGGCCGACCGGGCCGCCCTCCTCGAGGATCACGACGTCGGCGTCGCTGGCGATCGCCCGCTCCATCGCGTCCTTGTCGCCCATGGCAACACGCTCGACCTCGAGCTCGGGCACGGACGCCATGAGGGCGCCCAGCCCCTCGCCGAGGAGCGGGTGGTCGTAGAGCACGAGGACCTTGACCGGGTCCGACATCGCGCCGGGTTTCCCCCTATCGGGCGACCCCTGGGCAGGGCTCGCTCGGCGCGATGCTAGGGAGCGTGACCCGCCGCCGCCATCCGCCCGAGGGCACATATCACGCTCGGCCTCGTCTATCGAACGGCACCGCGCAGCGGCGCGGGCGCACCCCCGGTTCCGATCGCCGCAGACGCCGGTCACCGGGTCGTCAGATCGTCACGCGTGGCTCATGACAGGAATCCCGGTCGAGCACGCTCG
>CAZVPS010000448.1:0-1524 GCA_964629105.1 uncultured Anaerolineaceae bacterium | reverse complement strand
ACCATGCGCCGTCTCGCACGCCTCGCCCGCCTCCTTCCGCTCGTGCCCCTCGGGCTCGGGGCGATCGGGCTCGCCTTCGGGGGGGCGGTCCCGACCCGGGCAGCGGATGGGGCGCCCGAGGCCTGGGTCCTCCCGACGACCGGCGTCGTCGACGGCGTCCTCGCCGGCTACCTGACGGACGGGCTCGCAAAGGCGGAGCGTGAGGGCGCCGAAGTGGTTGTCGTCAAGCTGAACACCCCGGGCGGCAGCCTGGACGCGACCCAGCGGATCACGAGCCTTCTCCTCGAGGCCCGCGTTCCGGTCATCGTCTGGGTGGCGCCGGCCGGCGGCCGGGCGGCCAGCGCGGGCACCTTCATCACCCTCGCCGCCCACCTCGCCTGGATGGCGCCCGGGACGAACGTCGGTGCCGCCAGCCCGATCGCGAGCAGCGGCGAGGACATCGGGGGAACACTGGGCGAGAAGGTCAAGAACGACGCGATCGCGAACATCACGGCGATCGCCCAGGCGCGCGGCCGTCCGGTCGACTGGGCGGTTTCCACGGTCGCGGACGCGAAGAGCTACTCGGCCGAGGAGGCCGTGGCGGCCGGCGCCGTCGACGGCATCGCCTCGACGATCGAGGAGATCCTCCGGGCGGCGGACGGCCGCACGGTGAGGCTGGCCGGGGGGCAGGAGATCGTCCTCGCGACGGCGACGGCGACGCCGGTCGAGGTCCCAATGAACCCATTCCAGGCATTCCTCCACCTCCTGTCGGACCCGAACATCGCGTTCATCCTGTTCACGATCGGCTTCTATGGCCTCATCTTCGAGCTCCAGAATCCGAACTTCGTGACCGGGATCATCGGCGCGATCGCGATGCTCCTCGCGTTCATCGGCTTCGGCAGCCTCCCGCTCAACGTCGCGGGCCTTCTTCTCATCGCCCTCGGGCTCGTCCTGATCCTCCTCGAGATCCAGGTCGCGAGCCACGGGCTGCTCTCGATCGGGGCCGTCATTTGCGTGGCGCTGGGGGCCGCGGCGCTCTACACGGAGCCCGGCACCCCGACCGCCCCCGACGTTGCCGTGGCGCTGCCCGTCATTGTCGTGGTCGTGGGCATGACCGCGGCGTTCGCCGCCCTCATCACCGTCGTTGCCTTCCGGTCCCGTCATACCCCGCAGAGCCCGGTCCTCGTCGGCTCGCTGCAGGTCATCGGGCTCGGCGGGAAAGTCGCCCGCCCCATCGACCCCGTCGGCTCCGTCCTCGCGGCGGGCGAGGAGTGGACCGCCCGGAGCGTCGACGGGCGCCCGATCGCGCGCGGCGCCACCGTCCGCGTCGTCCGCCTGGACGGCCTCACCCTCTACGTCGAGCCGGCCGACGCCGTGTCGGCCGGCTGATCAGCCCAGCCATCGCAGGAGTCGAAAGGAGCCATCCGTGGAGCTCGGCATCACGCTCGCCGTCGTCGTGGCGATCCTCGTCCTCGCCCTGGTCTTCCTCTACCTCTCCGTCCGGGTGGTCCAGCAGTACGAGAAGATGGTCGTCTTCCGGCTGGG
>CAZVPS010000447.1:0-1536 GCA_964629105.1 uncultured Anaerolineaceae bacterium | reverse complement strand
GCGCGAAACGAGGTGGCCAAGACCCGCGAAATCCGCAGTAGGGTCCGCAGACACGCAACCCCTGGCCCACCACCACCGAAGGAGGCGCTCGCGGGATGCGCCTGGGTCAGTACACGCGCTCGTCGGTGATGACGTTCGCACGGCGGAACCCCTCGGCACGCCGTGCCTCATTGAACCGTCTAATGTGTTCGGCCTCGGCCGGGGTGCGTGCAGGCATGAACGGTGTCGCTAGGACCTCCAGCTCCGCTCCCGACGCCACGACGTGGCGCACCCCGGCGCTGTCTCGGCGAGCGACGGTCCAGCCGCCCAGCGACCCGACATTCTCCAGGACGCGCCCGGCGAGCTTCAGCGGTTTGTCGCTCGTGGCGAACAGCTTCGATACGCGATTGCCGACCTCGTCCTCGAGCCACCATTCGACGGTGTCCGGGAACACGGGAGCCGACACGCCGGGTGCTGTCGTCTGGGACGGGAGCCCGGTTCGATCAGAGGTCTTCGTACGCATATCGTTCGCGCTTCGTGGCGCGCCGTGCGGAGATGATGCGCATCTTATCCTCGGCGTCGGTGGTGATGACAACGAACAGCAGCCGCCCGCGTATGGACTCGCCGATCACGATCGACCGAGGCTCATCGTCCGATCGCGATCTCCAACAGGTCACCGATGTCCGCGTCACTGTCGCCGTCGTGCGGGTCGCCGACCGACGCGAGGTCAACAACGAGACCGCCATGAGGCGCCTGCTGGACGGTCTCCGTGGCGGCCCGTAATAGCCGGTGAGTCGGCGATGGCAGCACCCGGCCCAGGTTGCCGGCGTGATCCCGCCTCAGGTGTGGGACAGCCCGAACAGTCCGGGTACGGAGACGCCGTCGTCCAGTTGCTCCCACCAGATGCCCTGGCCGTCTTCGATGATGCGATGGTCTGCCCGCTGCTCGTCGCTGGCCTCAACCAGCCAGTCGAACCACGCGACGGGAACCGAGAGCTCTCGTCCATCGCGGAGGGCGACATGCAGGCGCGAGCGATCCACGGCCACCGACGCGGCCAGCGGGTACTTATCCGGGCGGCTGATCGAAGAACTCATCCCATTGCCTCAGAAGGCGTTCGCGGTTCGCGGTGACGATGCGCCGGATTCGCTCGACCTCTCGGGGAGTGTACCCCCGGTAGTCGCGCAGGCTGACGGGACGAAGCCAGAAGATCGCCCATCCGTTTCCGGACTCGACGTGGATGTGCGCCGGCTCGTTCGTTCCCCGATTCTCATGCGAGAAGAACCAGAAGCGATACGGTCCAAAACGGTGAACGGTGGGCACGCCGACCTCAGAGAGACGTCAGCGGGCCGCCATCATGGCCGCCGCCGCTTCACCGCGGCTTATCCTGCTGCTGGCAGCGGGTAGATCTGATCGTCGACACGACGGCCCTGGCCGTCGGGCTCCCGCTGACCGGGCCGCGATCGTCCGCTTCGCCCGCGAGGGAGCGCCCGCGGCCGTCACGCGCACGCCCGTCCCGTACACTCGGCCGTAAGCCGACCGTCAGGTCGACGAGCGGGG
>CAZVPS010000446.1:0-1562 GCA_964629105.1 uncultured Anaerolineaceae bacterium | reverse complement strand
AGAAGCCGTCGCGCGGCCCGAACAGGAGCGAGGGCTTCAGGATCGTCCAGTCGAGCCCGCTGTCGCGGACCGCCGCCTCGGCGCGCGCCTTGCTCTTCGCGTAGTGGAGCTCCTCGCGGTCCGCGACCCCGAGGGCGCCAAGATGGACGAGGCGCCGCACGCCGGCAGCCTGCATCGCCGCGACCAGGTTCTGCGTGCCACCCAGGTTGACGCGGAGGAGGTCCCTGCCGCCGTTCCAGTCGCGGGCGAGGGCGACGAGGTGGACCACGGCGTCGACGCCGACGAGCGCCGGCGGCAGGGTGGCCGGCTCCAGGACGTCGCCCGTGCGCAGATCGACGCCGGCCGAGAGGGCGGCCGGGAGGCGGCGCAGGACAAGCTCGCCGGCCTGCGGTGAGCGGACGAGGGCCACCACGCGGTGGCCGGCCCCCAGCAGCTCGGGCAGGACGTGGCTTCCCACGAAGCCGGATGAGCCCGTGACGAGGATGGTGGACATGGCTACCTCCCGCGCGTCATGGCCAGGAGGTCCAGCGCCGCCGCCAGCCCGGCGGCGTCCTCCGCCATGGCAACCGGCCGCTGATCCGGGGGCAGGGCCTCCGCCTGGGCCCGGGTGGTGACCCCCGTCAGCATCAGGACGCAGGGGATGCCGAGCCCGTTGGCGGCGGCCAGGTCGGTGGCGAGGCCGTCACCGATCATCACGGCCTCGGCGCGACCCAGGCCGGCACTCCAGATCGCCATCTCCAGGAGATGCGGCGCCGGCTTGCCGATCGAGACAGGGGTCACCTGCGACCCCGCCTCGACCGCCGCGACGATGGCACCGGCCCCCGGACGGGTCCCGCGCTCGGTCGGGAAGACGGGGTCGCGGTTCGTGGCGACGAACCGTGCGCCGTGATGCACGCAGTCCACGGCGACCGCGAGCTTCTGGTAGGTGAACTGGGGGTCGAGGCCGACGACCACGGCATCCGCCCTCCCGGCGGCCTCCCATCCGTCGATCCCCTCCTGCGCTTGCCGGGTCGCTGCGTGGGCGGCAGTGACGACGTCGAGGCCGGCGTCGCGGCACTCGCGCTCCAGGCCCCCGGCACCGACGACAAGCACACGGCGGACCGGCGGCTCCATCGCCGGCCCCGCCAGGTAGAGGGCGGTCGCCCGGGCGCTGCTGACGACGCGGTCGGCCGTCACGGGCGCGCCGAGACCGGCCAGACGCGTCACGTAGTCGGCCCGGTAATGCATCGAGTTGTTGGTGACGTAGACGACGATGTCGCCCCGGGCGGCGCGGTCGGCAAGGACGGCTGCCACGCCGGGGATGGGCGCCGAGCCGCGGTAGACGACGCCGTCGAGGTCGACGAGGAGGAGCATGACGCTAGCGTAGCCCCCAGCGGAGGGGCGTGACCCGGCCGCGGTGAGGGCGTGGCCCGCCCGGGCGAGTACCATCGGCGCATGCCACGCTCAGGGCCCGATCCTCTCGAGGGCACCGCCCGCCTCTTCGTCGACGGGACGAACCTTCTGCACGCCCTCGGCCGCGCCCGCGGTGCGGCGCCGGCAGAGGGCGCACCGCTCCCGGCCGC
>CAZVPS010000445.1:0-1569 GCA_964629105.1 uncultured Anaerolineaceae bacterium | reverse complement strand
TTCGACACCGGCGTCGTGATCGCCCGGGAGGTCGGGCCCTTCGCCCTCGGCGACGGCACGGTTCTCCCGGCGCTCCGCGTCGCCTACCGCCACGACGGCCCGGGGCCGGCCGAGGCGCCGCAGGTCCTGGTCGTCCACGCGCTCACCGGCAGCGCCGACGCGGCCGGCGACTGGTGGGCGCCCCTCATCGGGCCGGGCCGGGCCCTCGACACGACCCGCGTCGGCGTCCTCTGCGCGAACCTCCTGGGCGGCCGCTACGGGACGACCGGGCCGACGACCCCGGACCCGGCGACCGGCCGGCCCTGGGGCGCGGCCTTCCCGGCCATCTCCACGCGCGACCAGGCGCGCGCCCAGTGGGCGCTCCTGGACGCCCTGGGAATCGAGCGGCTCGCCCTCGTGGCGGGCGGCTCGCTGGGGGGCATGGTCGCCCTCGAAGTGGCCCTCGAGCGCCCCGAGGCGGTCGGCGAGGTCCTTCCCATCGCGGCTCCCGCCGCGACGGGCGCCCTCGCGATCGCCTGGAACGGCATCCAGCTGGAGCTCGTCCGCCGGCTGGGGGAGGACGGCCTGGACCTCGCCCGGCGCCTGGCCATGACGACCTACCGGAGCGAGGCCGACTTCGACCACCGGTTCGGGCGCGCGGTCGAGCCCGACGGGACGCCGTCGATCAGCAGCTACCTCGCCTACCAGGGCCGCAAGCTCGTGGGCCGGTTCGACCCCGAGACCTACCGCGTCCTCGTGGAGGCGATGGACCGCCACGACGCGGGAGCCGGCCGGGGCGGCCTCGGCCCGGCGCTCGCCCGCCTGGCAGACCACGGCGTGCGCCTCACCGGCCTCGGGATCCCGGGCGACATCCTCTACGGGCCCGACCAGGTGCGGGCGCTCGTGGCCGCGGCCGCCGCCGAGGGCGCCCACGCCCGGTATCTCGAGCTGCGCTCGACGAAGGGCCACGACGCCTTCCTGGTCGAGTGGGACCAGCTCGCGGAGATCGTGGGGGACGTGCTGGCCGAGGCGCTGGCGCCCCGGCCGGTTCCGCAGCCCCGCCGCTGAGCCGGGTCCGTACCACGGCCGGTGGGCCGGAACGGCGCCACGACCGCCTCCGGCCCGATGTAGGCTCGGGGCGTGTTGACTCCCTTCCGGGTCGCCCCGCTCGCCCAGGAGCGCATCTGGGGTGGCACCCGCCTCGCGCCGCCGCGCACCCTGCCGATCGGCGAGCTCTGGGTCACGGGCCCGTGGCTGCGCGTCGCCGACGGGCCGTACGCAGGGCGCACGCTCGACGACGTCGCGGCGGAGCTCGGCCCGGCGCTCGTCGGCTCCGCCGCCCCGTTGCGGCCGGGGCCGCGCTTCCCGCTCCTGGTGAAGCTCATCGACCCCGCGGCGTGGCTCTCCATCCAGGTCCACCCCGGCGATGAGGTGGCGCGTCGCCTGGCCGGCCCCGACGCGGTCGGCAAGGCCGAGGCCTGGTACGTGCTCGACGCCGAGCCCGGCGCGCAGCTGCTGGCGGGGTCGCGGCCGGGCGTGCGCGAGGTGGACCTGCGGGCCGCCATGCGCGGCGGCGCCGCCACGATGGGC
>CAZVPS010000444.1:0-1584 GCA_964629105.1 uncultured Anaerolineaceae bacterium | reverse complement strand
CCCAGCACGAACGTGTCCGGGGGCTGGTTGAGCAGCTGGATCGGGATGCGGCCCTGGAAGGTCTCGGCCGAGGCCGATACGATGAGGCCGGCGTACAGGAGCGAGGCGAGCAGGATCGCCGCCAGCTTGAGCGGCCAGTTGCGGAAGACGAAGGCGACGGCGTGGCGCACGACCGGTCAGCCGCCCGCTCCGGCCGCGGCGCCCGGCGCGTCGTCGCGCGATTCGTCCGCCCCGCTCTCCCGCGCCGCGCGGCCCAGGTCGCCCAGGGCGGCCCGCCGCAGCCCGGTGGCCGTGGTCCGCGGCCGGCCCAGCCGGTCGCGGATCGCATCGCCGCGCCGCTCCGGGCGCAGGAGAGCGGTCAGAGCCCGGTTGAGCTGCGCCTCGTCGAGGTTCCTGCGGATCCGGGCGCGCTCCACGAGGCTCGCCTGGCCGGTCTCCTCCGAGACGACGACGACGACCGCATCGGTCTGCTCCGTGATCCCGAGGGCAGCTCGATGGCGCGTGCCATAGCGCTCGGCCTGGAGCGTCGTCTCGGCCAGCGGCAGGAGGGCGCCCGCGGCAACGATCGTCTCGCCGCGCACGATGACGGCCCCGTCGTGGAGGGCTGCACGGGGCGCGAACAGCGCCTCGAGGAGGTCGGCCGTGAGGTCGCCGTGGATCATGACGCCGGTCTCGGCGATCTCCTCGAGGCCGGTCTCGCGCTCGATCACCACGAGGGCGCCGCTGCGCGCCGCTGCGAGGCGGGTCGCTGCACGGGCCACGGCGCCGGCCACCCGCTCGGCCGCCCGCTGGTCGGAGGGTGACAGGAGCCACGCGAACGACCCCACCCGCCCAAGGCGCTCGAGGCCGCGCCGGAGCTCGGGCTGGAAGACGACGACGAGGGCGAGGAGCCCCACGACGGCCCCCGCCTGGAGGAGCTGGGTGAAGAGGCGCAGCCCGGTTGCCTGGGCCACGGCGTAGATCACGAGGATCACGCTGACGCCGATCACCAGGCGCACCGCGCGCGTGCCGCGGATCAGGCTGAAGACCCAGTAGATGACGACGGCCGTGAGCCCGATGTCGACGAGCGTGGCCAGCCCGATCTGGCCGGCGATCGACTCGAGGAACTCCCACATCGTCACGTGAGTGTAGCACCGGGTCTCCGGTCGCCCGGAGCCCTACGCCGGTACCGGAGGCCGGTCAGCGGGAAGCGAAGCGAGGGTCGCTGGGCAGGCGAGCGGCCGCCGTCCCCCGCACGAGGTTGGCCCCGGCGACGTCCCCGTCGAGGTCCGCGAGGCGGATCAGCTGCCGGTAGGCATCCCCCGCCTGGCCGGTCCAGCCGCGGTCAACGGCGAGGTCCGCAAGCAGGAGGTGGAGACCCACGTCGCCGGGTCGAACGCCGATCCCGAGAAGGCAGGCGTCGAAGGCAGCGTCGACCTTCCCATCCTCCCGGTGGGAGCGGGCCGCGGCCAGGGCGGCCGCCGCCGCGGCCTCGGCGTCTCCGCGAGCAGCCGCCTCCTCGAGCGCGAGAACCAGCGCCTCCGGGTCGGGTCGCGGCTCGGGTGTCGTGGTCGCGGCGTCCGCGTCCGCGTCGGCGGCGGGACC
>CAZVPS010000443.1:0-1587 GCA_964629105.1 uncultured Anaerolineaceae bacterium | reverse complement strand
CGCGTAGATGGCCATGATCCCGATCGTCACGCCGATCGAGAACTGGGCGACGACGGCCTGCAGGGTGTTGGCCAGGAGCACGGGCTCACCGCGCAGGAACCGCCATCCGGCGACGAGGTCGTCGAGGAGGCCGCGCAGGCCCGGCACTGCCGCGGCGACCGTCCGGACGACGGCCGGGATGACCATCGTGACGATCAGCGCGGCCGACGCGAGGTAAGTCACCGCGTCCACCCAGAACGCGACCGCCAGCGAGCTGCCGAGGAAGGCGACGAAGAGGGCCGCCAGCGGGTAGCCCACGACGTCGGCCAGGGAGTCGCCCAGCCAGACGGCCGAGTTGGCGGCTACCAGCTCGTCGTCCTTGACGATCCGCGGGATGACCGCGGTCCGCGCCGGCCGGAAGAAGATCGAGACGGTCGTGAGGGCGAAGACGAGCGGGTAGACGAGGAGGATGTCGGCGGTTGCGGCGACGGGGATGACGAGCACGATCGCCGCTCGCAGCAGGTCCGAGGCGATCATCACCTTCTTCTGGTCCCAGCGGTCCACGAGAGCGCCGGCCAGGGGGCCGAAGACGAGGTTGGGAACGGTCGCCACCACGAAGACCATGGCGACGGCGAAGGCGCCGTTCTGCGTCGCCTCGCCGACCAGAGCCACGAGGGCGAGCTGGTGGAGCCGATCCCCGAAGAGGCTGATGAGCTGGCCCATCCAGAGCGCGCCGAACGAGCCGTTCTGCGCCAGGCGGACGTAGGGGTGCCCCAGGGCCCGCGCGACGACGCCCCGTCTCGCTGCGCGGAGGCCGCCCGGCGCGCCGGGTGTCGGCGTGGGTGCCGGCACCGTGACGCCCGCGCCCGAGCCCCCCAGGAAGACCGGCCGCTCCAGGCCGATGGTCTCGGTCAGGCTGGACGCGAGGCCCGTGGCGGGCCGCACCCGCCGCCCGACCCCCATCGCCGACGAGGCCGCCGTCGCCACCGCCCCATCCGGGACCGGCCCCGCCCCGGCGTCGGCCGGTCGCTGCCCGCGCTGGAGGCTCGCGAAGACGAAGAAGGCGAGCCCTGCGGCAAGGACGACATCCCCGATCGAGAGCACGTTTCGAATGAACGGCACGGGAACGGGGACCACGTCGCCCAGGGGCCCGGCCTGGAGGAGGAACTCGAGCGGCCGCTCGGCCGTGAGCACGAAGTGGATCGGGGAGCCGATCTCCGCGGGGGTCAGGCCCGCGGCCGCCAGGGCCTGGTCCCAGACCGGCATGAATCCGCCGTTCACGAGGATTGCCGTCGCGTTCAGCAGGGTCCCCACCAGGGCCAGCCCGATGCCCGGGAGGCTGCGGTTCGCCCACAGCGCCACGACGAGCACCCCGTACGCGGTCGCCAGGAGCGGCAGGCGCAGCTGGTCGGCGAGCGCGACGTCCCGGAGGAGCGCGGCCTCGGTCCCAAGGCGGAGCGCCAGCGCCGCGAAGATCAGCAGCGTCCAGCGGAGGCGGGCCGCGAGGAGGTTGTCGAGGCGCCCGCCGACGGCAAGCCCGGCAATCAGCCCGAGGACGATCCCTGCGAGGAGCACCCCGGGATTGTGTCAGGACGCGGCGTCGGGGGT
>CAZVPS010000442.1:0-1591 GCA_964629105.1 uncultured Anaerolineaceae bacterium | reverse complement strand
GGCCGGTCTGGGACCGCGGCCGGTCTGGGACCGCGGCCGGTCTGGGACCGCGGCCGGTCTGGGACCGCGGCCCGTCCCCGGGGCGCCGGTGCTACGATCGCAGCGCCTTCGGGGCAGGGTGCAATCCCCGACCGGTGGTAGCGCCCCGGCGTGGGGCGAGCCCACGAGCGACGGCCGCCACTCGGCGACCTCGCAGACCCGACCGCGACCGTCCCCGGTCGCGCCAGCGGGGCCGACGGTCAGAGTCCGGATGGAAGAAGGCGACGGGTGCGCGCCCGATCGGGGTGCGTCCACGTGTCGTGTCGCCCCGGAGCCGCACTGCGAGCACGGGAGAGACGCGTGACCACCTCGACCACCAACTGCCCCACCGCCCGGCGCACCCGCGGCCGGCCGGGCCTCCTTCTCGGCGTCCTCGCCGTGATCGTCGCTGCGTGCGGCGGCGGGGCGACCGCCACGCCGGGCGTCCCGGCGCCCACCGCGCCCGCCACCTCGGGCGCGCCCGCGACGCCCTCCCCCACCCCGGCCGCCCCCGTGGAGCTGACGGTCGGCCTCGGCTACATCCCCAGCGTCCAGTTCGCCCCGTTCTACTTCGCCGACCAGGCCGGCTACTACCGCGACGCCGGCCTCGAAGTCACCTTCCAGAACAAGATCGACCCGGAGCTGATCACGCTCGTCGGCCAGGGCGCGGTCGACGTCGGGATCGCCGACGGGACCAGCGTCATCCCGGCCGTGAGCCAGGGGATCCCCGTTCGCTACGTCTTCACGGTCTACGCCGACTTCCCGAGCATCGTCTTCGCCAAGGCCTCCTCGGGGATCGCCGGGCCGGCCGACCTCGCCGGGAAGAAGGTGGGCATCCCGGGGAAGTACGGCTCCTCGTGGATCCAGCTCCAGGCGCTGCTCGCGGGCGCAGGCCTGACCCCGGCCGACCTCGAGATCGTGACCTTCCCCGACTTCGGGCAGCTGGCCGCCCTCGAGAAGGGGGTCGTCGATGCGGCGACGGGCTTCGTGAACAACGAGCCCGTCCGCCTCGAGCTGGGCGGGACGCCGACCGTCGTGCTGGCGCTTCCCGCGGGGGCGCAGCTCCCGGGCAACGGCCTGATCGTGGGCCAGAAGGCGCTCGACGGCCCGAAGGCCGACGCGATCCGCCGCTTCGTCGCGGCGACGCGGAAGGCGATGGACGAGATCACGGCCGACCCGCAGAAGGGGCTCGAGGCCGCCATCGCGCGGGTGCCCGAGCTGGCGACCGACCGCGCCGCCCAGCTCGCCGTGCTCAAGGCCACGGTCGAGACGTGGCAGAACGACTACACCGCGTCCTACGGGACCGGGGCCGTCGACGCCGCGGCCTGGGAGCGCTCGATCGCGTTCATGAGCGGCCTGCCGGAGTCGCCGGTGGCAAAGCCGGTCACCGTCGCCGACTGCATCGACGCGACCTTCGCCATGCCGTAGCGCGCGTCGCGCGCTGCCCGGAATCGGGAGGGCCGGCGCGCCCGCCGCGAGGGCGGGGCACGCCGGCCGTGGAACAGGGCGTCAGGCCGCGAGGGCGCCTGCCGGCTCGACGACCGCGGCCACTGCGACTTCGTCGGCCGCGACG
>CAZVPS010000441.1:0-1605 GCA_964629105.1 uncultured Anaerolineaceae bacterium | reverse complement strand
GACCTGGGACCGGGCGCGCCACGCCCACGATGGCGAGATCTTCCGCGACCACGGCGACCACGTGGCGGAGCTCCTCGACCGGATCCGGCGGGACGGCCCCATCTCCATGGCCGACCTGGAGCGGAGCGAGGTCATCGATTGGTACTGGGGGCCCACCCTCAAGTCGCGCGCCGTCCTCGAGGCGCTCGCGGAGGCAGGTATCCTGGGCATCGCGCGACGGGAGGGAAACCGGCGCTTCTACGATCTCGCCGAGCGCCTCTTCCCGGCCGGCCTCCTCGAGGAGCGGGTCCCGGAGCGCGAGCAGATGCTCCATCGCCTGCTCAGCCGGTACCGCGCCCACGGCCTGCTCGGGGCGACGGGACAGGGCGAGATCTTCCCGGGATTCGGGCCGGGCGAGCTGCTGGCGGATGGATCGCCGCGGCCGCGGCGGGCGGCGCTCCTGGCTGAGCTCGTGGCACGCGGCGAGCTGCTGCCGGTCGCGATCGAGGGAGTGCGCGGCATCTACCACGTGGTCACCGACGAGCTGCCGCTCCTCGCCCAGGCGGAGCGCGAGGTTGCCGAAGGGCACCCGCCCGGCGGTGCGCCGCCGTCGGTCACGTTCCTCGCTCCGCTCGACCCGCTGGCCTGGGACCGGAACCTGCTGCGTTCGCTCTTCGGCTTCGACTACCGCTGGGAGGTCTACGTCCCGGCCGCGAAACGGCGGTGGGGCTACTACGTCCTGCCCCTCCTCTTCGGCGACCGGTTCGTGGGGCGGATCGAGCCGCGCTTCGATCGCTCGGCGCGCGCCGTGCGCATCCTCCGCCTCTGGTGGGAAGACGGGTTCGACCCGCGCGCGGAGGACGGGTTCGTGCCGGCCTTCGCGGAGGCGCTCGAGGCCTACCGCGCCTTCCACGGCGCGACGCGGGCCACCTTCCCGCGCGACCGGGCGGCCCGGGCGCTCGCGGGGGCCGTCGTCCGCGCTCGCTGAGCCTTCACCGGACTCCGCGTACCATGGCCGGACAGCCCGGCGTCGACAACGCGGCCGGGGACGAAGCGCACGCAGCAGGGAGGGATCCATGGCCGCGACCCGAACCGCCGAGGTCACCTGGAACGGCTCGCTCATCGAAGGCAAGGGCACGATCGACTACGTCACGAGCGGCGCCTTCACGCGGCTGCCGGTGACCTGGGCGTCCCGGACCGAGACTGCCGACGGCCGAACCAGCCCCGAGGAGCTCCTCGCCTCGGCGCACGCCTCCTGCTATGCGATGGCCTTCTCGGCCGGGCTCGGCCGCAACGGGACCCCGCCGACGTCGCTCCGGGTGGGCGCAACCGTCAGCTTCGACAAGGTCGAGAGCGGCTGGAGGCTCGTCTCGTCGGCGCTGACGGTGCGCGGGAACGTGCCGGGCCTCGACGCGGCCACGTTCGCCCAGCTTGCCGAGGCCGCCAAGGACGGCTGCCCGATCTCGGGCGCGCTCAAGGGCAACGTGGCGCTTTCGGTCGAGGCCACGCTCGAGGCGTAGGGGCGGCGCGACGGCGGCGCGACGGCGGCGTCGGCGCGCCGCGGCGTCCCTTGACACCCCGTGAGCCTGATGACCCGACGCGCTCCGCGGCGGCGGGCACCCGCGG
>CAZVPS010000440.1:0-1625 GCA_964629105.1 uncultured Anaerolineaceae bacterium | reverse complement strand
GCCCGCGTCCCCACCAGCTCGGCGCGGTACATGTGGTTGTGGACGACCTCGGGCCGGATGTCCGCCAGCAGGGTGGCGACGGCGCCGACGGCGATCGCATCGTCGGGCTCTTCGATCACGTGGACCGGGATCCCCAGGCGGGCGACCTTGCGCTCCGCGCTCCCGTGCGAGAGCGAGATGAGCGTGGGCTCGTAGCGGGTCCGGTCCAGGCGCGAGAGGAGCGAGTAGACGTGCTCCTGGGCGCCACCGTTCGTCCCGGTGGCCAGGAGCTCCACGACGCGCACGGGGTGCCCGCCGGGTACCGGGGGCCGGTCCTTCGGCTTGACGCAGGGATCACCGGGCAGCGGGGCCCCCATCTCTACCCCCCTGTTCGCACGACGAGGAGGCGAGAGATGGGCTCGTCGATGGCGCCCCACTCGTACTTGTAGGGCTCGTCGCCGCGCAGGAAGTCGAAGCGCCGTCGGCCAGCGGCGATGGCGGCCTGGATGGCGATCGCGCTCAGGAGGACGCCGGGCGAGAGCTCGCGGGCGTCGGGATCGACACCGGCGTTGTAGAGGTACCAGGCAGCGGCATCCTCGAACCAGACGCCGGCCGCGATCCGCCGGCCGGCCACGGCCAGGAAGTGCAGCTGGACTGTCCCGTCGCCGCCGAGCAGCTCGAAGAGGCCGCGGAAGAAGGCCCGGCTCTGGTCGCCGCCGGTCGTCGGCGGGAAGAGCCCCTGCGCGCCCCAGCGCTTCTGGTGGAGTTCGACGAAGGCGTCGAGGTCGCTGACCGGGTCGTGCGAACGCTCCAGGCTGACCGCGCCGGCGGCCTCGGCCCGGCGCAGCTTGCGGCGGACCTCGTGGCGCTCCTTCTTGTCAAGCGTTCCCAGGTAGGCCTCGAAGTCCATCCCAGGCTCGAACGTGACGACGGGGCAGACCTCCTCGCGCTCGCGGACCACGGTCCAGCCCGCGCCGGTCCGAGCCCCGAACGCTTCGGCCAGCGCGGCGGCGGCGGGGTCGCCGCAGCGGAGACGGCGGAGGTCTACCACGTCCCAGGGCGCCGGGTGGTCGGGGTCCTGGGCGTCCCCGGAGGCGGCGAGCGCCTCGGCGACCGCGTGGGCCACCGCGGGCAGGTCGGCGGGGCGGGCGAGGAGCGTCGCGTAGTCGGCGTGGTAGCTGGCCCCGAAGAAGACGGCCTTGGCGGTCGGCGCGACCGCCGTGAGCGGCGAGTGCTGGTCGCCGCGGAGGCGGGTCCGGAGGATCGCGTCGTCGGGCTCCACCTCGTGGCGGTGCATGAGCGGGACGATTGCGATGGGCGCCTCGGGGTCCGGAGCCGCCGGATCCACGACCACGAGCGTCTGCTCGTGGGCGTTCGTCCCGTAGGCGTCCCACCAGGCGCGATGGACGCCCCAGCGGGCGAACGGGGTGGCCCATGGCGATGCCGCCGCCAGGGCGTCCCAGGTGGCGGGATCGATGGCATCGAACGGCCGGCGGACGGCGCGGAGGGTGCCCGGGTCCGCCGGGGTACGCGCGGAGGTCTCGGCGGCGCCCGCCCCGCCGGCGGGCGCGGGGGGACAGGGAACGTCGAGGTCCGTGGAAGCGGCGATCATCGACGCCGAGGATAGCACCGGTTGCGCGCGCAAC
>CAZVPS010000439.1:0-1629 GCA_964629105.1 uncultured Anaerolineaceae bacterium | reverse complement strand
CGCCCCGGCGTTCGATGGGGAGCCCGCCCGGACGGCCGCCCCGCGCGGCCCCGGCGACGTCACGGACGGCGCCGACGCCCCCGCGCCCCGCAAGCCGCGCGAGTACCGCCTGCCGCCCCTGACGCTCCTGGAGGACATCGCCCCGCGCAACTCCGACCGGGGGATGGACCACGAGCGGAACGCGGCGATCATCTCGGGCAAGCTCGCCAGCTTCGGCATCGTCAGCCGCGTCGTGAAGTGGAACGCGGGCCCCGTCGTCACCCAGTACGAGATCGAGCCGGACCCGTCGGTCAAGGTGAGCCGCATCGAAGGGCTCGCCGACGACCTGGCCATGGCGCTCGCGGCCCGCACCATCCGGATCGAGGCCCCCATCCCGGGCAAGTCGGTCGTCGGGATCGAGATCCCGAACATGGACTTCAACGTGGTGGCGATCCGGCGGATCCTGGAGGATCCCGAGGTGGCCGCGATCCCATCGCGGATCGCCTTCGCCCTCGGGCGCGACGTGGCCGGCCACGCGCGGGCGGCCGACCTCGCGAAGATGCCGCACCTCCTGATCGCCGGGGCGACCGGCTCGGGCAAGAGCGTCATGGTCAATGCCCTAATCGCGAGCCTGCTGATACGGGCGACGCCCGACGAGGTCCGCCTCATCCTGGTGGACCCCAAGCGGGTGGAGCTCGCAGACTACAACGGGGTCCCGCACCTGATGGTCCCGGTCATCACCGAGGCGGACCGGGCGCGGGCCGCCCTCAAGTGGGCGGTCGCCGAGATGGAGAACCGCTTCCGGCGCTTCGCGGGCGCAGCGGCCCGCAACATCACCTCCTACAACGAGACGCGGGTCGACCCGGCCGACCGGATGCCCTACCTCGTGATCGTCATCGACGAGCTCGCCGACCTCATGATGCGCGACGGCAGGACCGTGGAGGACCCGATCGTCCGCCTGGCCCAGAAGGCGCGGGCCACCGGGATCCACCTCGTCCTCGCCACCCAGCGGCCGTCGGTGAACGTCGTCACCGGCCTGATCAAGGCGAACTTCCCAAGCCGGATCGCGTTCGCGATGGCCTCCCAGATCGACTCCCGGACGATCATCGACGCGCCGGGCGCGGAGGACCTGATCGGGCGCGGCGACATGCTCTTCCAGCCCTCGGACCTGCCGCGGCCGATCCGCCTCCAGGGCGTCTTCGTCTCGGACCGCGAGGTCCGGGCCGTCACCGCGCACTGGCGGGCGGAGGCCGAACCGCACTACGACCTCTCCATCGTGGAGGACGACGAGGAGTCGACCGGCTCCGTGGACGACCTTGCCGGCGAGGACGCCGACCGGCTCCTGCCGGATGCCGTCGCGGTGATCCAGGAGTACGATCGAGCCTCGGCGTCGCTCCTGCAGCGCCGGCTCAGGATCGGGTATGCCCGCGCGGCCCGGATCATCGACCAGCTCGAGGAGCGCGGGTACATCGGGGCGCCCGACGGCTCGAACGCGCGGCAGGTTCTTCGGCGCGATGTCGGCGGAGCCGGGCGTGGACGGGAGGCGGACGCCGTCGACGGGGACGACGAGTGACGACACGCGATCACGCCAGCCCGCTCGGCCCGCCGGGCCGGGGCGGCGACGGAGGGCGCGGCCAGGAGCCGCGGACG
>CAZVPS010000438.1:0-1630 GCA_964629105.1 uncultured Anaerolineaceae bacterium | reverse complement strand
ATGAAGTCCGATCAGGCGCCTCGCCGGGGGCCCTTCATCACGCTCGAGGGCCCCGACGGGAGCGGCAAGACCGTCCAGGCCGAGCGGCTCCGGGCCGCGGTGGCGGCCACCGGGCGCGAGGCGCTCCTCGTCCGCGAGCCGGGCGGAACGCCGGCGGGGGAGCGGATCCGGGCGATCCTCATGGATCGCCATGAATCGTCGGTCCTCCTGACCCAGCGGGCCGACGCGCTCCTCTTCATGGCCGCGCGCGCCCAGCTGGTGGAGACCGTGATCCGGCCGGCGCTCGAGCGCGGGGCGGTCGTGCTTTCCGACCGCTACCTCGATTCGACGCTCGCCTACCAGGGATTCGGCGGCCGTCTCGGCGTGGAGGAGCTCCTGCCCGTCGGCCGCTTCGCGACCGGCGGCCTGCGGCCCGACCTCACCCTCCTCTTCGACGTCCCCGTCGAGATCGGCCTGGCCCGCAAGAGCGATGCCGAAACGACGCGCTTCGAGGCCCATTTCGATCGCGACTACCAAGAGCGCGTCCGCGCCGGCTACCTGTCGCTCGCCGCCGCCGAGCCCGACCGCTGGGTGATCGTCGATGCGTCCGCGCCGGAGCCGGACGTCCTGGCCGCCGCGCGCGCGGAGCTCTTGGCCTTCCTCGACCGGGCGGCCCCGCTGGCCTGATCCGAGCGGTGCCCGGCGCCGACCGTTCGTCGTCGCGAACCGTCAGCCGGCGCCAACCTCTGCAATCGAGCCCTGGCCCGAGGCGCGGGCTCCCTCGAGCGCGGCCAGCGCGGACGCCAGCAGCTTGTCGGCGCTGGTGCCGTCGGCGGGAAACCGGGCGATGCCCGCCGAGACCGTGACGGCGCTCCCCCCGACGGGCCCCAGTGCCTCGATCGCGCGGAGGATCCGGTCGGCGACGACGATCCCGCCGCTCCCCGGCGCGACGACGACGAACTCGTCGCCCCCGATCCGGGCCACCGTGTCGACGAGGCGGACCTGGTCGGCCAGGACGGCGGCGACCGCCCGCAGGACGGCATCGCCGGAGGACGCCCCATCGCGCTCGTTGACGGCGCGGAAGCCGTCGACGTCGAAGACGGCCACCGAGATGTCGCTCTGCTGGCGGCCGGCCCGGGCGATCTCGAGCTCCAGCACGCGATCGAGCGTCCGGCGGTTGGCGAGCCCGGTGAGGGGGTCAAGGTGGGCGAGCCGCTCCTGCCAGTCGTCCTGCTCGACGGCTCCGGCGGTCGTCGCGGCGCGATCCACGGCGACGGCCGCGAGATCCACGACGGCGGCGAGCACACCTGGCGTGCCCCGGCGTCCGGGTTCGCCCGCGGGCCAGCCGAGGGCCACCACCCCGACGACGCGCTCGATCCCGGTGTCACCCACGACGAGCGGGAGGGCCAGGACTCGATCGAGCCGGTTGCGGGCGGCAAACGGGCCCGGCGGGGTGTCGTCGATCGTGGCCGCCGCGACCGCCCGTCGCTCGAGGAGGGCGCTGGCGAGCGGATCGGCCGTTGGGCTGCCGTCGAGGGGGGTGCCCACGGTCTCGTCGGCGGGAAGCGTCGCCGCGCCCGCCACCCGCAGCGCGCGCACGAGCCCGTCGACGCCCGCGGCCGCCACGACCGCGGCCGCGGCGCCCCGGTCG
>CAZVPS010000437.1:0-1662 GCA_964629105.1 uncultured Anaerolineaceae bacterium | reverse complement strand
TCTGATCGCGACCGGACTTGACAGGGCGAGAAGACGTCGGAGCGTTGGCGATGAGCCTCTCCACAATCGTCGTCGCGGCCAACGCCCAGCTCCTGCGCCGCCTCGACCTCGGGGCGAATCGCAGGATCGACGGCCGAGCGACCAGCGCCTGACTCCAGGCGACCGCCCGGTGACGCGCGCCGTGGAGCGGGCCTGGCGACGAGGGGCGATCGGCGGGGCCGTGGCTCACTCCCCCGTCGAGATGGGCCGATACTGCGCTGATGGGGGCGCGGAGGGGACGAGCGTGAAGACCATCCGGGACATCCTGCCAGTGCATGACTCGGTCATCTCGCGTTACGCGTTGCTGACCGGGCCCCGAGTCCACGTCCGTCGACGAGGTCACACGTCGCGGCCGCGCGGGGAGCTCGGACTCTGACCGCGGACAGGCCGGGCTCCGGCCGCGACTCTCGGGGAACCCTCGGCCGGGATGGCGCCCTGATCTTTGCGACCCGGGCCGTCCGGATGTTCGGCTACGGCCTCGTCTCCGTCGTCCTCGTCCTCTACCTCGCGGCGATCGGGTTGTCGGGAGCGGAGATCGGCATCGTCCTCGCCCTGACGCTCCTCGGCGACGCCGCCGTCTCGCTGTGGCTCACGACGCACGCCGATCGCGTGGGGCGCCGGCGCGTCCTCCTGGCCGGGGCGCTCCTGATGGTGGCGGCCGCCGCCGGCTTCGCCGCGTCGACGTGGCTGCCGGTGCTCGTCGTCGCGGCGACGGTCGGCGTCATCAGCCCCAGCGGCAACGAGGTCGGCCCGTTTCTCGCCGTCGAGCAGGCCGCGCTCACGCAGGTCACGCCGGACGCCGATCGGACCACCCTCTTCGGCTGGTTCAACCTCGTGGGGTCGTTCTCGACCGCGGCCGGGGCGCTCGCGGGCGGGACGCTGGCGGGCGGCCTCATCGCCTCCGGGATGGCCGCGGCAGATGGGTACCGCCTCGTGATCGTCGCCTACGCCTTCGTCGGGCTCGCGCTGGCCGGCCTCTTCTCGGCGGTCTCCCCGAGCGTCGAGGTCCAGCACGCTCCCGACGTCTCGATCAGCCGGCGGCTCGGCCTCCATCGCTCGCGCCGGACGGTGGCCCACCTCTCCGTCCTGTTCGGGCTGGACGCGTTCGGGGGCGGGTTCGTCGTCCAGTCCCTGGTGGCCTACTGGTTCCACCTGCGCTTCGGAGCGGATCCGGCGCTGATCGGCGGGGTCCTCTTCGCCGCGAACCTCCTGGCGGGGGTCTCGGCGCTCGTCGCGGGGCGGATCGCGGCGCGGATCGGCCTCATCGAGACGATGGTGGTGACGCACCTCCCCTCGAACGTCCTGCTGATCCTCGTGCCGCTCATGCCGACCCTGCCGCTGGCGGTTGCCGTCCTCCTCGCCCGGTTCTCGATCAGCCAGATGGACGTCCCCACCCGCCAGTCCTACACGATGGCCGTCGTCGACCCGGACGAACGATCAGCGGCGGCGGGCATCACCGGGATCGCCCGCAGCGTCGGCGCCTCCGTCTCACCGCTGATCGCGGCGCCGCTCGTCGGGGTTGCCGGGCTCGCGGGCCTGCCTTTCGTGCTGGCGGGAAGCGTGAAGATCGTCTACGACCTCCTCCTCTGGAGGTCGTTCCGGGGGTCCCGCGCCGCGGATCGC
>CAZVPS010000436.1:0-1676 GCA_964629105.1 uncultured Anaerolineaceae bacterium | reverse complement strand
CAGCCGACGCCGTCGTCGGTGCGCAGCGCATTGCCGTACCCGATGACGAGCACCCGGGCCGACCTGCGCGGACGCGGCACCGCCGTCACGCCGGCCCACGCGGAGGCGGCGCCGCGGTCACGCCGGCGCTGCGGTCACGAGGCGCCGCCCGTCGTCCGTTCGGTCAGCGGGCCAGCTCGTCCAGCACCCTCCCGTCGGGCGCCAGGAGCTGGATCTGCAGCGCCATCTGGCCGAGCGCGTGGGTGGAGCAGCTGAGGCAGGGGTCGTAGCAGCGGATGACCGCCTCCACCCGGTTGAGCATCGACTCGGTGATCGTCTCGCCCTTCACGTGATGGCGGGCCACCTGCAGGACGGCCCGGTTCATGGCCATGTTGTTGTGGCCCGTGGCAATGACCAGGTTCACCCACTGGACGATGCCGTCGTCGTCCACCTTGTAGTGGTGCATGAGCGTGCCGCGGGGCGCCTCGGACACGCCGATGCCCTCGTTCCGGTTGATCCCGGCGACGGACCGCACGTGCTTCGAGAGGATGTCGGGGCCCCGCAGGAGCTCCTCGGCCTTCTCGATGCCGTGGAGCGTGTCGATCAGGCGCGCGTAGTGGTAATGGAACGACGAGCCCGCGACCCGGCCCACCCGCCAGCGGAACTTCTCGAGCTCCTCGTCGGCGCGCGGGGTTCCCATTCGGTCGGCGACGTTGAGCCGGGCCAGGGGCCCGACCCGGTAGATGCCGTCCGGGTACCCCATCGCCTTCCAGTAGGTCGACTTGAGGTACGACCAGGGTTCGACGGCCTCGCCGATGTAGTCGTTGAAAAGCTTGGGGTCGACCCGGTCGGCGAGGAACTTGCCGTCGGCGTCAACGACGCGCAGCCAGCCGCCGTAGTGGTCGACGTTGCCCTGGCGGTCGACGAGACCCATGAACGCCGAGCGGAAGTTGCCGAAGGTCGAGGCTTCCTCCTCCCAGCGCATCATGTCCGACTTGTACCAGGCGATGGCCCGCTCGACCGCGGCGATCGCCTCGGGGACGCCGGCGAGGATCCGGTCGCGGACCTCGGCGGTGAGCGGCGTGGCGACGCCGCCCGGGACGATCCCCTCGGGGTGGATCCGCTTGCCGCCCAGCCATTCGATGATCTGCTGGCCCCACTTCCGGAGCCCGATGCCGTCCTTCGCGAGCTGCGGGTTGTGGCGGGCCACGCCGATGATGTTCCGGATCGCCGGGTCGGCGTCGAACCCGAACAGCAGGTCCGGCGACGAGAGGTGGAAGAACGACAGCGCGTTCGACTGGACGACCTGGCCCAGGTTGATGACCCGGCGCAGGTCCGCGCCGGTGGGCGTCGGCTCCACGGCCATGATGTCGTCGACCGCCTTGGCCGACGCGACGAGGTGGCTGACCGGGCAGATCCCGCAGATGCGGGCCATGAGGGCCGGCATCTCGTGGACCGGGCGGCCCTGCGTGATCCGCTCGAACCCACGGAACTGGGTGACGTGGAACTGGGCGTCGGTGACCTTGCCGCGGTCGTCGAGCTGGATGGTGATCTTGGAGTGGCCCTCGATCCGGGTGACGGGATCGATGACGATCGTTCGGCTCATGTCGGTCCCCGTCAGCGACCGAACCGGGCCCCGGCCGCGTCGGGGACGCGACCGGCCAGCAGGTCATCGAGCATGGTGTAGATGAGGTCGG
>CAZVPS010000435.1:0-1682 GCA_964629105.1 uncultured Anaerolineaceae bacterium | reverse complement strand
GGCGCGGCCGCGGCGGCGCGCTGGTCGGGGGCGAGCCGGGCCAGTCGCTCCGCCACGGCCGGCGGCAGGGCAGGGGAGTCGCGGCGATCCGGGTCCACCGCCGGAGTCTGCCTGCGGCCGCTTCACCCCCACTCACCCGGCGGTGCGCGCGGGCGCGTACGGCCGTGGACCGGCGAGCCGGTCGGCGACCTACGGCGTCGGCGACACGAGCTCTGAAGGTGTGATCGCGAGGCGAAGCTTGCGGGCCGAGCGATCGACGCCGGACCGTGACACCGCAACCAGCGGCGTCGACGGTCCGACCCCCGGCACAAGCGCGCTCTTCGTGATGAGCTGCTCGAGGTCGGTGGAATCGAAGGGGGCGGTGTCGCGCCACTTGATCGAGCCGGCGAACGCCACGGTCGCGGGAGACCTTCTCCGGTCCGCGCCGATCAGGTCGATCTCGGGATCGTTCGTTCGCGTCCAGTACGACCCGACGTACGCCGCTCCGGGGAGTCTGTCGTCCGGCAGCAGCCGTTCCAGGGCGTCGCGGATGATGGGTTCGACGAACCTGCCGCGAACGTCGGGCCAGTGGGCCAGGATGCGCTCCACGACCTCGTCAGTGCGGATCCGCTCGATGGCCGGCATCTCGCGCTCGACGAAACGAAGCCAGAACCGCAGGTATGGGTCGGCGATCGAGTAGCGAGGCGCGTGCAACGGGTGCGCTGACAGCGGCTCTTCGGCCCGGACCACGCGCTTCGCGTCGCTAAGCTGAGTGACCGGCTTCGCAAGGTTGCTGACCTGGATCGCGGTCGCGCCCGAGATGGCTTTCATCGTGCGCTCGCCGTGCCCGATCGCAGACAGAATCGTCCGCGCCTGGAGCTGTGCGGGGAACTCGGCCTCGAGGATCCGCAATGCGGAGTTCACGAACGGGGTGTCAGGTCCGCTGAGTGCGGCCAGGAGGAACTCGCGCAGACTGCCAGCCCGCCGCCAGGCAACGGCGAACGCCGGCAGCCCCCCGATGACGGCATACGCGTCGATCGCGTCTTCCGCTGACAGCCTCGCGACCACGGCGATGTCGGTCGGACTTAGCGGGTCGACGATGAGCGCGCGGGTAACCCGGTCGTAGAGCGGTCGCCCGTATTCGGCCAGCCGTTCCATCATCGCGATGTCCGAACCGACGACGATGAGCAGGACGGGCAGGCGCGACAGCCGGCGCTCCCAGGCCGCCGAGAACAGAGACTCGATCGCCCGCGCTGCCTCGTCCTTGTCGCCGCCGAGGTAGGGGAACTCGTCAACGACGATCACGGAGGGCCGTTCGGGCGTTGCGCCATTGGCCGCCGTGACGAGCGCTGCCTCCCAGTTCGCAAACGTGATCCCGGCCCCCCTTGCCTCATCCGGCAGGGAACTCTGGGCGAGGGCATCGGCGAAGCGCACGAGGTCGCCGTCGATCGGATTCCGTGACGCGGTGAAGAAGACGTGCGGCACCGCGTGCCGGAGGACGAACTCCTCCACGAGCCAGCTCTTTCCGACGCGACGCCGACCGCGGACCTGAACAAACCGGCCCATGCCGGACAACCGGACCTCGGCGAGTTGCTCGCCAAGCGCGGCGAGCTCTCGCATGCGGCCAACAAAGCCGGGGAGCTCGGGCGTGGTATGCGGCGTCATAGTATGTCAGAGCATAGTATCTTCGACGAGACTGTCAA
>CAZVPS010000434.1:0-1714 GCA_964629105.1 uncultured Anaerolineaceae bacterium | reverse complement strand
GCTGCCACCCGATCCCCGGCGACCCGATCGTGGGCTTCATCACGCGGGGCAAGGGTGTCACGGTCCACATCAACCGCTGCCCGACCGTGGTGAACGAGCGCGAGGTGGCCCGCCTGATCGACGTCGAATGGGAGGCCGCCCCGGCGCAGACCTACCCGATCGCGATCCGGGTCGAGGCCCACGACCGGACCGGGCTCCTCAACGACATCGCCGGCGCAGTCGCCGAGAGCAAGGTAAACATCGTGGCCGCGAACATGTCGGTCACCCAGGACCACACGGCGATCGTGGAGGCGACCCTCCAGGTCGCCTCCGTCTCCCAGCTCGCGAAGGTGATGAGCCGCCTCGAGCAGGTCAAGGACGTCCTCTCGGTCCAGCGCGACCGGGGCTGACCCACGTCGCGCACCCCCGGGTCGCAGCGGCGCGACGTCGAGGCCGGAAGGCCCGGGGCGCGGCCCGGTAGACTTCCCCCGATGTCCACCTTCCGCGCCCCCCGGGGCACCCGCGACCTCCTCCCCGCCGATCGGGCTCCGTTCTCCCGCCTCGAGCGGATCGCGCGCGACCTCGCCGGGCGCTACGGCTACCGCGAGATGGAGACGCCGCTCTTCGAGCAGGGGGCCGTCTTCGAGCGGGGGATCGGCGAGGCCACCGACGTCGTCGAGAAGGAGCTGTTCCGGGTCGCCCCGAGCCGCGGCGAGGAACGCGAGCGCTGGGCGCTCCGGCCCGAGGCGACGGCCGGGATCTGCCGAGCCTACGTCGAGCACGGCATGCAGACCTGGCCGCAGCCGGTGAAGCTGGCTCTGCTCGGTCCCATGTTCCGCTACGACCGACCGCAGGCAGGGCGCTACCGGCAGTTCTGGCAATGGGACATCGAGGCGATCGGCGACGCGGGGCCGGCGGTGGACGCCGAGCTCGTCGAGCTGGGCGCGCGCTTCTACCGCGAGGCCGGCCTGGTCGACGTCGAGGTGCTCCTCAACTCGATCGGCGACCCGGCCTGCCGGCCGGCCTACGTCGTCGACCTGGCGGCCTGGTTCGGGCGCCACGCGGACGCCCTGCCGGAGCTCGAGCGGCGGCGCCTGGAGACGAATCCGCTGCGCCTCCTCGATTCGAAGGAGCCCGCGATGGCGGCCCTGGTTGCCGCCGCCCCGAAGATCAGCGAGCGGCTTTGTGACGCGTGCGCGGCCCACTTCGCCGCCGTTCGCGCTCACCTCGACGCGATCGGCGTCGGATACCGGATCGAGCCGGCCCTCGTCCGCGGGCTCGACTACTACACCCGGACGACCTTCGAGTTCTATCGGCGGGGTGCCGAGGGTCAGCAGCAGGCCCTGGGCGGAGGCGGACGGTACGACGGCCTGGTGGCGCTCCTCGGCGGCAAGCCGACACCGGGAATCGGGTTCGCGCTCGGGCTCGACCGCGTCGCCCTCGCCCTCGAGAGCGCCGGCGTGGCTCCAGCCGAGGAACCCGTCCCGATCGCGGTGATCGTCGGCGCCGACCCCGGGGACACCGCCGGACGCCTGGCGGTCGCGACGCGCCTCCGCGACGTGGGAATCGCCGCCCGCGCCGACCTCTCCCAGCGCAAGCTCGGGCGCCAGCTGGAAGCTGCCGTAAAGGAGGGCGCCCACTACGCGGTGATCCTCGGGGACGAGCTCGGGGCGGGGGACGTCCAGCTCCGGGACCTCGACGCCGCGTCGCAGAAGCTGGTCCCACTCGTCGACCT
>CAZVPS010000433.1:0-1727 GCA_964629105.1 uncultured Anaerolineaceae bacterium | reverse complement strand
TCCCGTCGAGCGTCTCCACGAGGAGCCCGCCGCCGACCCGCTTGAAGTCGAGGGCGGCGATCCCGTAGTCACGGAGGCCGTCGGACGGGTTCGGGGGGACCGCGAGGACCTCCAGCTCGGGCCGCGCCGAGAGGATCCGCAGGGCATCGTCGGCGTAGCCGGGCGCCACGAGCGCCTCGAAGGTTCCCTCCGCGATTGCCTCCGCGGTCGCCAGATCGACAGTCCGGTTGACGGCGAGCGTGCTGCCGAAGGAGGCCGCCGGATCCGTCTCGAGGGCATGCCGGAGCGCCCCGGCGAGGGCGTGGTTCGAGGCGATCCCGACGGGGTCCGTGTGGCGCACGACCACGGCCGTCGGGGCGGCGAAGTCGGCGGCGATCCGCCAGGCGGCGTCGAGGTCGAGGAGGTCGTTGAACGAGGGCTCGCGGCCCTGCAGCCGCGTCGCGTCGGCGAGCGTGCCGTCACGGTGGGTCGTCTCGCGGTAGAAGGCGGCCCGCTGGTGCGGGTTCTCGCCGTGGGCCAGGTCCGTCACCTTCTCCAGGACGACGCTGATGTGGGGCGGGAAGGTCGTACCGGTCACCTGGTTCAGGTAGGCCGCGACCTCGGCGTGGTAGGCGGCCACCACCGCGAACGCCTCGGCGGCCAGGCGCTGGCGGAGCTTCGCGGAGACGCTGCCCCGGTCGCGGATCTCGGCGACGACCTGCTCGTACGCGGCGGGTTCGGGGACGGCCGCGACCCCGGCGTGGTTGCGGGCGGCGGCGGAGAGGAGTGCCGTGCCGCCCACGTCGATCATCTCAATCGCCTCGTCGAGGGGAACGCGACGCTCGCCCACCTGGGGGGCGAACGGCTTGACGTTGACGACGACGAGGTCGATGAGCCCGATGGCGTGCTCGGCCAGCTCGGCGAGCTGCTCGGGCCGGTCGCGTCGGGCGAGGATCCCGGCGTAGACGGCCGGGTGGAAGGTCTTGACCATGCCGCCGAGGAGCGGAGGGACGCTGGTCAGGGCGGTGACGGGGAGGACGTCGATCCCGTCCGCCGCGAGGTGCTCGCGGGTCCCGTCGGTGGCGTAGACCTCGACGCCGAGGGCCAGGAGGTCGCGCGCAAGGCCGGCCAGTCCCTGGCGGTTGGCGACCGAGAGGAGGGCTCGCACCCGGCTGGGACCTCCGTATGGGCGCGCCCTGAGGCCTCGCGCGCCGATCTCGCCGCCCGGGGCGCAGGGCGACGTTCACGCTCCGTGGCCCGAGTATAACGCGCGACCGTGGCATACTCGGCCGACCGATCTCTGGCGCCCACCGGGCGCCCTTCCGTCGAGGAGGCTCCGCGACCGTGACGCTCCCGCCCTGGGAATACCTCTTCCTCTCGTTCAACGACGTCAACTTTCCCGACCTGTTCAACGCGATCTGGGTCTTCTCGCTGATCGGGATGCTCGCCACGGTCCTCCTGTACAACCTGCGCTCGCGCCAGCTGCGCCGCCACCAGGTCTACCTCAACATGTACGAGTGGCTCCTCTGGGCGGGCGTCATCTTCTTCTTCATGCTCCTCACCTACGCCCTCTTCCACTTCGACTTCCTCTTCGTCGTCCTCTCCATCCCGGTGGGCGTCGGGATCCTTCTCTGGATCCGTTTCGTGCGCTTCCCGCCCTCCCTCGCCGCGTACGAGACGCAGCTCGCCCGGGCCCGCTACTACTCGAAGCAGAAGTTCGCCCACCCCGAGGCGACGATTCGCCCCAA
>CAZVPS010000432.1:0-1728 GCA_964629105.1 uncultured Anaerolineaceae bacterium | reverse complement strand
TGGAGGTCCAGGATGATCCAGACGTCGGCGGTCTGCTCCACGTCGAACTCCTTGACCCGGATCTCGCCGGTGCGGGCCGTCGACGGCCAGTGGATCCGGTTGAAGCCGTCGCCCGGCGCGTACGGTCGGACCGACGTCGCGAGCGGGGTCGTCTGCTGGGTCCGGACCGGCGTCGAGCGGCTGCCCTCCAGGCTCACGGCCTGGAGCCGCCAGCGCGGAATGGGCTCGAGGCGCGGGTAGACGACGAGGGTCAGGCCGTGACCGACAGAGGCGCTCGCCTCGAAGAAGCCGAACGGATCGCCGGTCCGGATCTGGAGCGGGTCGACCCGGAAGTGGCCGCGCCGGCCGAGGGGCACCTTGGCGATCCACGAGCGTTCGCCATGCGGGCCCAGCGAGATCGCGCGCCCCGGGAGCGGAACGGGCAGCGTGGAAGGGTTGTGGACCTCCAGCCAGAGCTTCGGGATCCGGCTCGCGCTGCGGAGGGTGTAGGTGGCCCGGAGCACCTCGCCCACGTGCGCATGCAGCTGGTTCACGGCGTACCCGGCCTCCAGGTCGGCCAGCCCGAACCGCGTGACCAGGTAGCTCCCGCCCAGCACGGCGAGACCGAGGTAGACCAGGAAGAAGAGGAACGGCGCCCCGGTGCTGAAGGCCGCCAGGACGAGCGCCGTGGCGACGATCAGGAATGGCAGGCGGCGGAGAAGGACCACGACCACCCCCTGTTCGCGGCGCGACCGGCGCCTAGCGCGCCCGGGGCTCCTCGGCCTCGATCCGGCGCGGGGCCCCGGGCCAGGCCGGCGCGTCGACGGGGACGATCTCCAGCAGCTCGCGGACCACCGTGTCGGCGTCGACCTCGCGGATGGACGAGCTCGTCTTGATGATGAGGCGGTGCGCGAGCGCCGGGCCGGCCAGCGCCTTGACGTCGTCCGGGATGACGTAGTCGCGGCCGAGGAGGGCCGCCCGGGCCTGACCGGAGCGGTAGAGGGCGATGCTGCCCCGCGGAGAGGCGCCCAGGTAGACGTCGGGGTGGGTCCGCGTCGCGTTCACCAGGCGGACGATGTACTCCGAGACGCTCGCGTCGACATGGATCTCCCGGACGGCCGTCTGCATCTCGCGCAGCTCCGTCACTGAGAGGACCTCGCGGAGGTCGTCGAGGGGGTGGATCCGCTTCTGCTCGTCGAGGATGACGATCTCCTCGGTCGGCGTGGGGTACCCCAGGCGGAGCCGGAGCATGAAGCGGTCGAGCTGCGCCTCCGGCAGCGCGAACGTCCCCTCGTACTCGATCGGGTTCTGGGTCGCGATCACCAGGAACGGGTCCGGCATCGCGTGGCTGATCCCGTCGATCGTCGCCTGGCGCTCCTCCATGCACTCCAGGAGCGCCGACTGGGTCTTCGGCGTGGCCCGGTTGATCTCGTCCGAGAGGACGACCTGGCTCATGATCGGGCCCGGCCGGAACTCGAATTCCTGGGTCTTCTGGTTGTAGATCGAGAGGCCCGTGACGTCGGACGGCAGCAGGTCCGGGGTGAACTGGATCCGCCGGAAGGTGCAGCCGAGGCTGCGCGCGATCGCCTTCGCCAGGACGGTCTTGCCGGTCCCCGGGACGTCCTCGATCAGGAGGTGACCGCGGCACATGAGCGCAACCAGCGCGAGCTGGACCTCGTGGTGCTTGCCCACGATCACGCGCTCGACGTTCGCGACGACCCGGTCGCCGGACTCCTGGATCTTCGTCAT
>CAZVPS010000431.1:0-1730 GCA_964629105.1 uncultured Anaerolineaceae bacterium | reverse complement strand
CCGTCCCCGACCAGAGGCCGGCCACGGCCCCCGCGATCCGGACCTTCTCGGCCACGCCCGCCGCGTCGAGGAGCTGGTAGTGCTCGCCAAAGCCCCACCGCTCGTACTCGCGGAGGGCGCCCTCGATGGCCGGGACGTGGTGCGGGCCGCGGGCGACGATGAGCTCCCCGCCCTTATAGAAGCCGGCGTCGATCCCCTCGGCCGCGGCCACCCGGCCGACCTCGTCGACGGCGTCGTAGGTCGCCTGCTGGATCCGTCGGGCGGCCTCCTCGCCGTGGAGGCGGGCGAGCCGATCCATCGAGATGTTGAGGTCCGGGGCGCACCAGGCGCCGTTCCGTCCCGACGCCCCGAAGCCCGCGATCTCGCCCTCGGCGATCACGATCCGCAACCCCGGCTGCCGCTTGAGCAGGTAGTAGGCGGTCCAGAGTCCGGTGTACCCGGCACCCAGGATGGCGATGTCGCACTCAGTGGTCCCGTCCAGCGGCGGGCGAGGGCTGAGGTCCCCGGCGGTTTCCATCCAGTACGAGACGTCGGCGTAGCGATCCATGGGCACAAGGGTAGGGGAGCCGCGCGCCGCCCGGAGGCCCGTTGCGCTGGCTGGAGCACGCCGCAGGACCTATCCTCTCGTCCGTGTCCACCGATCCCCCGACCCGGCGCGGGCGATTGCGCGGGATCCTCCTCGACGTCGAACCCCTGCGCCGCGACCGCGACTTCCGGATGCTCTGGATCGGCCAGGTGATCAGCGGGGTCGGGCGGCAGGTCACGGTGGTCGCCCTGCCCTTCCAGCTCTACGTGCTCACGGGCTCCACGCTGGCCGTCGGCCTCCTCGCCCTCGTCCAGCTCGTCCCGATCCTGGTCTTCGCGCTGGGTGGCGGGGCGATGGCGGACGCCGTGGACCGACGCCGTCTCCTGCTGGTCACCCAGCTTGGCCTGGCCACTGCCAGCGGGGCGCTCTTCGTCCTCGCCGCGACGCCCGGCGCGCCGCTCGTGGGCTACTACGTCGTGGCCTTCGTGTCCGCGGGCCTGGGCGCCGTGGACCAGCCGGCGCGCTCGTCGGCGATTCCGCGCCTGGTCCCGCGGGAGCGCCTGGCGGCCGCGATCGCCCTCAATCAGCTCGGCTTCCAGGCGATGGCCGTCGCCGGGCCGGCGCTCGGCGGGCTCCTGCTCGCGACCGTCGGCGTGGCCGCGGCATTCCTCTTCGACGCCGTCACCTTCGGGGCGGCGATCATCGCCCTACTGCTGATCGCCCCGATCCCGCCCGCCCCCGGGGCGGCGCGCCCGTCCCTCGCGACGGTCGCGGAGGGGCTCCGCTTCGCCCGTCGCAAGCGGATCGTCCTGTCCACCTTCGTCATCGACCTGGTCGCCATGGTCTTCGCCATGCCCTCGGCGCTCTTCCCGGCGCTGGCGCTCGACGTCTTCCGGGCCGGTCCGGCTGGGGTTGGGCTGCTCGCGGCGGCGCCGGCGGCCGGCGCGCTCGTCGGAGCCGCGTTCACGGGCTGGGTGGGGCGGATCGTGCATCCGGGACGGGCGGTGATCATCGCCGTCGCCGGCTGGGGCCTCGCCATCACGCTCTTCGGGCTTTCCACGTGGAGCTTCCCGCTGGCGCTCCTCTTCCTCGCCCTGGCCGGCGCGGCCGACGTCTTCAGCGCCGTCGTCCGCTCGGCGATCATGCAGCTCGAGACGCCCGACGAGATCCGGGGACGGGTGGCGTCGATCCACATCCTCGTCGT
>CAZVPS010000430.1:0-1734 GCA_964629105.1 uncultured Anaerolineaceae bacterium | reverse complement strand
CACCCGCAGACGCCTCGACCGGGGCGGAGCCCGCGGCCGGCGGGCCGCCCCCTCGTCCCGGCACCGACGACGCGCTGGCGGAGCTGCGGCGCCGCTGGCCCGAGATCGTGGCCCTCATCAGCCGCCACCCGCCGACCCGGCCGCTCATCGAGGCGTGCCGCCCGATCGCCGTCGACGGGGCGGTCGTCACCCTGGGCTTTCCGGAGAGCCAGCTGTTCCTCCGCGACGTCGCCGACCGGCGCCGGGGCACCCTCGAGGACGGAGTCGGCCGCGTCCTCGGCCGCCCGGTCTCGGTGCGCTGCGTGGCCACGAACCTCGAGCTCGAGGCGGCGACCGCCCCGGATCCCGAGAGCGCAGCCGTGCTCCGCGCCGCCCGGGACGTCTGGGGCGACGAGCTGGTCGAGATCCCCGAGGTCCGCTGACCGGCCCAGCCCAGCGGGTCGGCCCCGGATGTTCCAGACTGCGCGCGACGAGACCATCTCCCGGGCCACCGCCCGGGCGGCGAGGAGGCGACCACCCCCATGAGCTTCGGCAACCTGCAGAAGATGGCCGTCCAGATGCAGCGCGACATGGCCCGCGTCGAGGAGGAGCTGCACGCGGCGCGCCTCGAAGGGACCGCCGGCGGCGGCGTCGTGCGGGCCGTGGTCAGCGGCAAGCAGGAGCTCGTGGAGCTCCACATCGACCCCGACGCGGTGGACCCGGCCGACGTCGAGATGCTCCAGGATCTCGTCGTCGCCGCGGTGAACGACGCCATCCGCGCCTCCCGCGACCTCGAGAAGTCGAAGATGGCCGCGATCACCGGCGGCCTCCGTCTGCCGGGGATGTAGCCGACTCCCGCGCGGATCCGACGCATGTCCACCCCCCTGATCGCGCCCGTCGCCCGGCTGATCGAGGCCTTCGCGCGCCTCCCCGGCATCGGGCCGAAGACGGCCCAGCGCCTGACGTACCACCTCCTGCGCGCCCCCGACGCCGACGCCCGGACCCTGGCGGCCGCCCTCGTCGCCGTCCGCGAGGAGGTCGTCCTGTGCGACGACTGCTTCAACTTCAGCGACGCCCCCGCCTGCCCGATCTGTCGCGACCCCGGGCGCGACGCCAGCCGGCTCTGCGTGGTCGAGGAGCCTCTCGACGTGCTCGCGATCGAGCGCACCGGGGAGTGGCGGGGGCGCTATCACGTCCTGCACGGGGCGATCAGCCCGATGGACGGCATCGGTCCGGAGCGCCTCCGGATCCGGGAGCTCCTGGCGCGGGTCATGACCGCGAAGCAGGCGGGCGAGCCGATCGCCGAGGTGATCCTCGCCACGAACCCCTCGCTGGAGGGCGATGCCACGGCCACCTACCTCGCCGAGCGACTCGTCGGCCACGTCGACGCGATCACGCGAATCGCCCGTGGCCTGCCCGTCGGTGGCGACCTGGAGTACGCCGACGAGATCACGCTGATCCGCGCCATCCAGGGCCGGCGCGCCATGGACGAGCTTCGGTGAGCAACCTGGCCTCCGAGGTCCTGCTCCGCCTGGCGAAGGCGCTCGCCGCCCTGGTGGTCGGCATCATCGTCTGGGTCGTGCTCGTCGGGCCCTTCGGCGTGACCGCGTCCCCCGAGCTCGCGCTCCTCTGCTGGCTCTCGGGCGCTGCCTTCATCCTGCTCGTGGAGTCGAGCCCGATCTGACGCGACCATCGGAGCCCCGGCCTCGGGCGCCGACACCGACCGGGCCGCCCCGGCGCCGCCCGCCGCGCCCG
>CAZVPS010000429.1:0-1745 GCA_964629105.1 uncultured Anaerolineaceae bacterium | reverse complement strand
GCCATGATCGCCACCGGGGGCGGGGGTGGGGTGGGGAGCGCCGTCGGGGGCGCCGGCACTGCTACCGTCGCCGGCGTCGGGGTGGCCGGCACCGCGACCGTTGCTCGGCCGTTGACGAGCGGGTCGAAGACCGCCAGCTCAAGAGCCAGGCGGATGCCGCCGGGCCCGGGCCGGGCAGGATCGATGGCCGCGAGCCGGCGGGCGGCGGCGGCCAGCGGGCCCACGCCGAAGGCCGCCAGGGGATCGGCGGCAGGGTGCCCTGCCAGCGCCAGGTGGAGTGCGGCGCGCAGCGCCTCGACGACCTGGTCGGCGAAGCTGCGCAGGTCGCGCCCGCGATCCTCGAGCGCGTCGAGGACGGCGATCCCGCCGGACGGGTCGCCGACAACGAGCGCGCGGCCATAACCGCGCACGGTCTCTTCGTCGGCGAGGCCGAGCAGGTCCCGCACCGCGTCGGCGGTCAGGTCGTCGCCGCCCGCCGACAGGAGCTGGTCGAGGATCGACTCCGCGTCGCGCATGCCGCCGCCGGCGAGGCGCGCGACGAGCGCAACGGCCGCGGGCTCGGCGACCCGTCCGTCGGCCGCGAGGATGCGGCCGAGCTTCCCTTCGATCAGCGGGAGCGGGAGCGGACGGAAGTCGAAGCGCTGGACCCGCGAGATCACCGCCGGGCGGATCTGGCTGCTGTCCGTCGTGCAGAAGATGAAGAGGACGTGCGGCGGAGGCTCCTCGAGCGTCTTGAGGAGGACGTCCCAGCCCTGGGTGATCCGCTGCACCTCGTCCACGATGAAGACCTTCGTCGGAAGGTCGGCGGGCGCCGTGTAGATCCGCGGGAGCAGCTCCCGGATGTCGTCGACCCGGTTGTTCGACGCCGCGTCGAGCTCCACGACGTCGAGGGCCCGTCCCTCGCGAATCGCGTCGCACGAGGGGCACGCGTCGCAGGGCTCGCCGTCGGCGACATTCGGGCAGTTGACCGCCTTGGCGACGATCCGGGCGAGCGAGGTCTTGCCCGTGCCCCGGGGCCCCACGAAGAGGTAGGCGTGGGCCGAGCGGCCGGCCCGGATCGCGTTGCGCAGCGTCGTGACGACGGCGTCCTGGCCCACCACCTCGGCAAAGCGCTGCGAGCGCCAGCGACGGTAGAGCGCCTGGTGCTGCGGCGTCGAGCTCACGAAGCTCCCCTGGGGCGCGATGAGGCGTAGTGCCGTGCACCCACCGTCGATCGGCACGTCCCCGCGCCCTCCGGGAGGGACGACTCAGACCAGGCCGTGCCGCGGCACCCGGCGAACCTCGCTTAGCGCTGCTTCCTTCCGGACCTGACGCGGTTCGCGTGTCGCCGCTGCGCGGGACCCGGTCCTCGGCGCCGTCCCGGCCGGCGGCATTCGAAGACGGTGACCTCGGGTGGGAATTCAGCCCTGCTGGAGCGGATTGCAGGTACAGGGCACCGCTAGTTCCCCGCCTAGCACGGCACGGGGATGATAGCAGGGGGTCCCGGGAAGGTGGCGGAGAGGGAGGGATTCGAACCCTCGATGGGTTGCCCCATACCGCATTTCCAGTGCGGCGCCCTAGGCCTCTAGGCGACCTCTCCGCGGGCGGTGCGCCGCGGCCCGGGCCGGTGCGCGACCTGGACCGTCGGGTCGGGATCGGAGTGGCGGAGAGGGTGGGATTCGAACCCACGGTGCTTTCGCACACCGCTTTTCGAGAGCGGCACCATCAACCACTCGGACACCTCTCCGCCGCGGAGGATAGCAAAG
>CAZVPS010000428.1:0-1753 GCA_964629105.1 uncultured Anaerolineaceae bacterium | reverse complement strand
TCGAAGAGGTCGAGGCTCTCCTCGACCGGCCGGTCCCGCCAGGGGCTGTTCCGGCCAGGCTCGGTGAGGGTGCCGCGGTATTCGCGGATCTCGTCCGCCGACAGGTCGTCGACGTAGGCCTTGCCGGCCCGGACCAGGTGGACGGCCCACGCGTAGAGCTGCTCGAAGTAGTCGGACGCGAAGTGGAGGTGCTCGCCCCAGTCGAACCCCAGCCAGCGGACGTCCGCCTGGATCGCCTCGATGTACTCCTGCTCTTCCTTCGTGGGGTTGGTGTCGTCGAAGCGCAGGTGGCAGCGGCCGCCGAACTCACGCGCGATGCCGAAGTTGAGGCAGATCGACTTGGCGTGACCGATGTGCAGGTAGCCGTTCGGCTCCGGCGGGAAGCGGGTGGTGATTGTCTCGTGCCTGCCGTCCCGCAGGTCGGCGGCCACGATCTCACGGATGAAGTCGCCTCGTTCCGGCGGCGTCGGTGACTGGATGCTCACGTGGCGGCGTCTCCCGACTCGCAGCGGATGCCCACAGGCTACGGGCTGGGCATCGGGATCGACCGCGCCGGCACCGCAAACCAGTGGAGGGACGCCTGCGGCCTGTGGTTTCGGACGGGGCTTTGGCTGGCGAGCAAGGATTCGAACCTTGAATCCCCTGATCCAGAGTCAGGTGCCTTACCGTTAGGCCACTCGCCAGTGACACCGAGATGATACCTGATGGGGGGACTGCCGCCTACCGGCGACCCCGGTGATAGCGCTCGATGAGGTCGGTGACGGCCGCCCTGGCCTCCGCCCATTCCGGCTGGTCGCCGAAGACGGCAACGTCGCGGCCCCAGCGGGCCAGCTGGGTCATCGCGGTGACGAGCGCGTCATGGCGCGCCGCCCGCGACCTGCCGGCATCGACGACGCCGGTCACGAGGTAGCGGCGGACGAGATCGAAGGGAGCCTTCCAGCGGCCGATGCGGACGCGGTCGCCCTCCCGGAGCGTCTCGAGCCAGTCGTCGTCGCCGACGGGAGCCCGATCGTGGTCGTCGATGTGCTGCGGCAGCGCGACGCGACGGGCGGGTGCCAGGGGCGAGGACAGGAGGCCGTCGTCGTCGACCTCGCGGTAGCAGATGGTGCAGCACGGCAGGACGGCATCGTCGCGGGGTCGCTCACCGAAGGCGAGCCCGCAGCGACCGCAGATCGTGACGCCGGCCCGGCGGGCGAGGGTCCCACACTGCAGGCAGACGGGGAGCTGGGCGACGGCCATCGGGCTCAGAACGTGGGGTGGCCGAAGGCCGGGCGCATGGGAGGCACGACCGGTCCCGCGGACGGAGCGGGGGCGCCGGCGTCCGCAGGCGCCTGCACCGCATCCTCGACCGGGACGTCGAGCTCGTGGGGCGCGCGGCCGCGGAACCAGGAGGCGCGCATGCCGCGGCGCGCCGGCAGGGTCGCGGGAGGTCGGTGGGCTCGGTGGGTCACGCCCGCATCGTCGTCGCGGCCGTTGCCCCGGCGCAATGGCCCGTGGGTCCGGGGGACCATGGTCCGGGCGTCGGCGGGCCGCGCCGGGAGCACCGGTTTGCTGGCCGCAGCGCGCAACTCCGCTGACTCGGAGGCGGCGGTTGTTTACACTGGCAGGAAGCTAAAAAGGGACCGGCAATGCCATCACCCGATCTGCTGGATTTCAATGCGTTGACCGCGCCGATCACCGGCGACGACCCGGCCGGGTCGCTGGCCGACTTCTACTCGGTTTTTGTTCGAAACATGCGCGACCTCGGTACCCC
>CAZVPS010000427.1:0-1761 GCA_964629105.1 uncultured Anaerolineaceae bacterium | reverse complement strand
TCTTCGCGGCCGTTGCCCAGGCCGTGACCTGGGACGTGTATTGCGCCGTGCTGCCTGCGGGCTGGTTCGTCGATGCGGGAGAGTTCCGTCTCGCCGGTGGCTGGAAGATGGAGATCGCCTACAAGGGCCCGGGCGGGCTGCGGATCGAGATGCGCGAGGGGAACTACTGCGCCGGTGATGACGGCTGCATCCCGACCGGACCGGACGCCGGCACGGCCGCATTCGGCGACCGGCCGGCTCGGCTCGTCGATGCCGGGGGAGGCGCCTGGCTGGTCGTCGCCGAAGGCGCCAGCGTCAACTGGGAGGCGCGGGGCACCGGCATGGACGGGGCGGCCCTCGCCGGGCTCACGGCCGCCTTCGCCCGGGTCGGCGAGTAGACCGCCCCAGCGCCAGGTGGAGCTGCATGAGGCGCTGGCTTCTCGCGTTGCCGGGTGGCGCGCAGACGGCTATCCGAGCGAGCGCTCTCCGGCGATCGCGGAGATCCTGAACTTCGCAATCGAGAACGAAGACCCCGCGACGCCCTTCCCGGCCACCGGCAACCTTCGCTACCGCCTGGTCTACCGCATGGTGTTTGCGGAGACAGCGCCGGTGTCGCCTGACGCCGTCGCCGCAGTCCGGGCGTTCCTGACGGCGGACTGACATCGCGAGGGGTGTTTATTGGCATCCTGTAAAGGGATGTCAACGTTGTAAAGGAGCGACCCTGAACCCAAGGATGACGAGGCGATGACAGAGCGCGGCGCTGGAGCGGCCGACGGCGCCCAAGGTGATCGCCTCCCTCATTTCCATGTGATCGAGGGGTGACAGAGTCACTGGCCGGCTATGGGGCGACACTCTCATTGGCCAACGACAACATGACGATTGGCAGGTTGACGCTCTGCCGAAACTGCCATACAGTCAGATGCGTTTACGGGCCCCGGCTTCCTGAAAAGGATGACCGGGGCGTTTTCTCGTCCCGAGGCGAGGAGCATGTCTGATCCGCGTGTGGTCGCACTGGCCGACGATCTGGATGCCCGCGTCATGGTGTTCATCGACGGCCAGAACCTGTACAACACCTGTCGTCGACTCTTCGGTCATGCGCTGTGCCACCCGCACCTTCTGGCGCATGAGCTGGCCGGTCCGCGAGTCAACCATCGGGTCGCAACCCGCTTCTACACGGGCAGGCCCAACCCGAACATCCCGGGTGAGGACACCCGAGCCCGCAACCTCGACCGGCGGCTGGCGGCGATGAGTGGCGTCGGCGTAACGGTGGTCACTCGCCCGCTTCGCTACCACTGGGACTGGGGACACCGTGATCCGTTGCCGGACCCGGCTCCGGGCGGCCCCGACCTGACCGTGACGCTCCGTTCCTGGCAGCGGCCGCAGGAGAAGGGGATCGACCTGGCGATCGGACTCGACGTCGTCGAGTTCGTGCTCGATGGGTCATGTGACGTGGCGATCATCGTCAGCCTTGACCGCGATCTGGCGGAGATACCGCGCGCCATCCGCAGCTTGGGTCGTCTGATCCGGCGGCCGGTCCGGCTGGAGGCTGCGGTACCAGTGAGTGGGTTCGATGCGCACCCCAAGACCCTCGCGGGGTTTGACTTCACCCACCAGATCACGCCCCAGGTGTTCGATCGGTGTCGGGACGAGATCGACTACACGCTCCCCGACCGTGCGTGGCAGCCCCCGGCGCTGCCGCGACCGTGACAACCCGCCGCGTCGTCCGCGAGCGGATCGACCCGCGCCTGACGGCGGCCCTGTTCGCCAACTACCGAACCCCTG
>CAZVPS010000426.1:0-1763 GCA_964629105.1 uncultured Anaerolineaceae bacterium | reverse complement strand
CAATTGTCACTTCCGCGTGCTGCCAATTCTTCCGCCACAGGTACACGCCCCGCCGCCCGCCGCGCAGATCAGCCGGCGACGGGCTCCGGGACGTACGGGCGCTGCATCCGGACCGACCGGCGGATCGCGCCGAAGCCGGCCCGTTCGTAGACGCCCAGGGCGCCGGTCGGGTTCTCGGCGTCGACGCCGAGGGTGGCCGCGTCCAGGTTCGCGGCGAGGAACGCCTCCATCGACCGCACCAGGAGCGCCGTCGCCAGGCCGCGCCTGCGCCACCGGCGACGCACGCCGAGCTGGCCGACCCAGCCTTCGCGCACGCCGGTCGCCTCCCAGTCGGCCTCGGACACGTAGTTGACGGTGTAGCCGGCGATCTCCTCGCCGTCGAACGCCACGAACGAAAGATCCCCGCGGAAGAAGGGGTCGCCGAGGAAGTCGCGGCCCCACATCTCGGGGGTCAGCGGCTCCGAGCCCCAGTGGTCGGCGAAGGCCTCGTTGTGGGCCAGGCGGACGCGCTCGGCCAGCGCCGGCAGGTACGGCTCCAGCCGGAGGCCGCCCAGGTCCGGCAGGTCGGGGAGCGGCTCGCGCAGGTCGCGTCGCATGTCGAAGTACCAGCGGGCCGGCCGGAAACCGGCGGCCTCGTGGAGGGCCACCGCGTCGGCCTGTCGGACCTCCTTGAAGGCCTCGACGACCCGGAGGAGCTCCGCCGGTTGGTCGGCCAGGATCTCGTCGGCGCGGGCCAGCGCCCAGGCGAGGATGGCGCTGCCGATCCCCAGCCCGCGGTGCGCCGGATGCGTCGCGCCCCAGAGGAAGACCCGCCGGGAGTCGATCCCCTGAAGTCGCTCGTGGACCATGATCGAGGCCGCCAGCGCCCCGTCCGGCAGGGCGAGCGCCAGCGTGTTCGTGGTCACCGCGCAGTTCGGGTCCGTCAGCTCGTGACGGGCGACCTCCTCGGTCATCACCTCCTGGCCGGCGTCGGCGAGGCGAGCCTCCTCGTGGAGCCGGACGTAAGCGGCAATGTCGTCGAGGGTGAGCGGGCGCCACGTTGCGCCGGGCAGGGCCGAGATGGGGTCGGGGAGCGGGGGCATGGGGTCATTCTGCCCGATCGCTCCCGGCGGCCGGCCTGCCCGGCGATACTGCCGCCATGACCACCTCGACCGCCCCTCTCCCCGCCCTCCTTGCCGATGCGCGCGCCCTGCTCCCCTCGATCGTCGAGCTCCGGCGGCGCCTCCACCGCACGCCGGAGGTGGGCCTCCACCTGCCGGCGACGCAGGCCGTCGTTCTCGAGGAGCTGCGGGCGCTGGGCCTGGAGCCCCGGCTCGGCGTGGCCACGACGTCGGTGACGGCGGTCATCGAGGGGGCCCGGCCCAGCCCGACGATCCTCCTCCGTGCCGACATGGACGGCCTGCCGCTGACGGAGGAGACGGGGCTCGACTTCGCCTCCCAGCAGGCTGGCGCGATGCATGCCTGCGGGCACGACACGCACATGGCCATGCTCCTGGGGGCAGCGCGCCTGCTCACCTCCCGCCGCGATGCGCTCGCCGGGCGCGTGCTGCTGATGTTCCAGCCCGGCGAGGAGGGCTTCCACGGCGCCCGCGTCATGCTCGACGAGGGGCTGCTGGACCTGCCGGCCGGCCGCGAGGTGACGGGCGCCTTCGCCCTCCATATCTCGACCCGCTACGCCAGCGGGACGATCGACTACCGGCCCGGCGCGATGCTGGTGGCCGCCGACTTCATCCGCCTGACGATCCGCGGGCGGGGCGGCCATG
>CAZVPS010000425.1:0-1783 GCA_964629105.1 uncultured Anaerolineaceae bacterium | reverse complement strand
CCGGACCATGTAGACCTTGACCTCGAGCCCGAAGAGCGCCCCGGCGATCGCGAGGGCGGTGCCCCACTGTCCGGCGCCGGTCTCGGTCGCGAGGCGCTTAACGCCCTCCTGCTGGTTGTAGAAGGCCTGGGCGATCGCCGTGTTCGGCTTGTGGCTGCCGCCCGGGCTGACGCCCTCGTACTTGTAGTAGATGTGGGCCGGCGTATCGAGCGCCCTCTCCAGCCGATGGGCGCGGTAGAGCGGGCTCGGCCGGTAGAGGCGGTAGGCGTCGCGGACCGGGTCCGGGATCTCGACGTCCCGCTCCGAGCTGACCTCCTGGGCGATGAGCGCCATCGGGAAGAGCGGTGCCAGGTCCGCGGGGCCGATCGGCTGGCCCGTGCCCGGGTGGAGGACCGGAGCCGGGGGCACCGTGAGGTCCGCGACGATGTTGTACCAGGACCTCGGGATGCGGTCCTCGTCGAGCACGAACTTCGTGCGATCGGTCGGCACGGGGGGCCTCCTTGGAGCGCGGGGGTCGAGGATGGGCTCACGGCGGGGCGGAACAGCGTGCGGAGGCTACCGCAGCAGGGCCCGTCCCGGCAAGGCGCCGCCGCCGAGGAGCGCCGTCGCGAGGGGGCGATAGCGAACCGGGCCGCGTCCGAGGTCGCTCTGGTAGACCACCAGCCGATCGACCGTCCACGCGGCATCCAGCGCGGCCGCCGTATCGGCCAGCGCCGCGACGGCGCGCCCGGCCCCGGGAACGCCGTCCGCGCGACCGAGCGTCAGGTGGGCCCTGAACGGCCGCTCGTCACGCTCCCAGCCGCGGTCGGCCAGCTTGCCGGACAGGGCGTCCCCGAGGGCGGCCAGCTCGAAAGCTCCCTCGACGATCCCGAGCCAGACGACGCGGGGGCGGTCCGGGGCGGGAAAGGCGCCCGCGCCGGCAAGCCGGACGGTGAACGGGGCTGCCACCTGGGCGGCCGCCTCCGTCGCGGCGACGACGTCGGCGACGCGGTCGGGGGCGGTGGCCCCGAGGAACCGGACGGTCAGGTGCAGGTTCTCCGTGACTGCCCAGCGGAGGCGGCCGGCCTCCGGCAGGCGGGGATCGTCGATGATCCCGTCGACCAGCGCCCGCACCGCCGCCCGGGCGGCGTCCCCCAGCGGGACCGCGACGAAGAGGCGGAGGTCGTCGGGGCCGCCTTGGGGATACCAGCGGCGCCAATCCCGACGGTCAGCGCCCGTCGGCCCGCTCCCGCTGCCATGCCGCGCGATCCGCGCTCAGCACTTCGCGCGCTCGATCGCGATCGCGCCAGCCCACGACGTCCGTCGCCTTGTTCTCGAGCATCTTGTAGGTCTGGAAGAAATGCTCGATCTCGACCAGGCGATGCGGCCGGACCTGCTCCAGGCGCTCGATGTGGGCCTGGTGCGGATCGCCGATCGCGACGCAGAGGACCTTGAAGTCGAAGCCCATCTCGTCACGCATCTCGAGCCCGCCGATGGGGCGCGCCCAGACGTGGCAGCCCGTGAAGGTCGGCTCGTCGACGATCAGGAGGGCGTCCGTGTGATCGCCGTCGCCGGCGCGCGTCCCCTCGATGAAGCCGTAGTCGAAGTTGTAGAAGACGGCCGACGACAGGATCCGGTCGAGGCGGAAGACGCCGGCCGCCTCGTCGAACTCGTACTTGTTGCGGCTCCCCCGCGGGATCTCGACGACGATCTCGACGATGTCCGGAAACGAGGCTTCGTGCTGGGCGGTCATTGGTAGTCAGGGGCGCGGTGCTCGCAGGGCGAGCCCGGTTCCCCATTCCCC
>CAZVPS010000424.1:0-1797 GCA_964629105.1 uncultured Anaerolineaceae bacterium | reverse complement strand
CCCCTTGACGCAGCCCGCTCCTTCATAGATGCGTTGGACCGCCGAGAACCTGCCATCGAGCCTCCGCCCCTCGCCGCGGTCGTGCGTTGGACGCAAGGCGGTCCCGCGGCGCCGGGCCGCGCGCTCGCGGCGCGTCGCCCGGCGTACGCACCCGGCGTACGCGCCCGGCGTACCATCGGTGCATGGGCCGCCTTCGCCTTCCCGCGTGGCTTCGCCGGGGCCTGGAGGCCGGCGTTTTCGCCGCCCTCCTCTCGCTCGTCAGTGTGGTCGTACTGGGGTGGGAGGCTCGCGGGCCTGGACCCCTGATCCTCCCCGGCGGCATCGGCGCGGGCCTCGCGCTCGCCCTGCCGGTCCTTTCGATCGGTGTCCTCGCCGTCGCCTACCCGGTTGCCCTGGCGGCCACGAAGGGCGATGCCATCCTGGGCGCGATCGTCGGCTGGATCGTGGGGGCGGACCTGCTGGCGGCCGTGACGGCCGTGATGGAACCGCGGCTCCTGCTCATCGGCGTCGGGGTGACGGTCCCCTTCGGCGTGGTGGCGGGGGTCTTCGCGGCGCCGGCGGCGCTCGGCGGGCTGCTGGCCGCGGAGCTGCTCACCCCACTGGGGTTCGGGCTGCGCGCCGGGCGGGTCGCCGCCATCGTGGCGGCCGTCGTCGCGACCCCGATCCTCGCGATCGCCGTGCCGCTGGCGGCCTGACCGATGATCCGCCGGACCCTGCCGGACGAACCACGGGCATGACGCTCCACCTGCGCAACACGCTCACCCGTTCCGTCGACGAGGTCGTGCCGCTCGAGCCCGGGCGCGTGCGGATGTACACCTGCGGCCCCACCGTCTACCGCTACGCCCACATCGGGAACCTGCGGAGCTACCTCCTGGCCGACCTGGTCCGGCGCGCTCTCCTGGCCCGCGGGATCGACGTGTTCCAGGTGAAGAACATCACCGACGTCGGCCATCTCCGCGACGACCAGTTCGACCGCGGCGAGGACAAGATGCTGGTCCAGGCCCGCCTGGAGGACAAGTCGCCCGAGGAGATCGCCCGCTTCTACGAGGCGACCTTCCACGAGGACGAGCGGGCGGCGAACATCCTGCCGGCCCACCTCTTCCCGCGGGCGACCGACCACGTCCCCGCGATGGTGGCCATGACGGAGCGCCTGCAGGACGCCGGGTTCGCGTACGAGGCGAACGGGAACGTCTACTTCTCCGTTGCCGCGTTCCCCGGGTACGGGAAGCTGTCCGGGAACAGCCTCGACGAGCTGCGGGCCGGCCACCGCGGCGAGGTGGAGCCCGACAAGCGCGACGCGGCCGACTTCG
Organism: uncultured Anaerolineaceae bacterium; assembly: GCA_964629105.1. GTDB lineage: Bacteria > Chloroflexota > Limnocylindria > Limnocylindrales > CSP1-4 > CTSoil-043. The sequence continues at coordinate 487 of CAZVPS010000424.1, read as the reverse complement.
CCCTCTGGAAGCACGCCGGCGAGCGGCGGCTCATGCGCTGGCCCACGGCTCGCTGGGGCGAGGGCTACCCCGGCTGGCACGTCGAGTGCTCGGCGATGGCGACGAAGTACCTCGGGGTGCAGTTCGACATCCACACCGGCGGCGTCGACAACGTCTTTCCCCACCACGAGGACGAGATCGCCCAGTCCGAGGCGCTCTCCGGCCTCGTCCCGGCGCGGCACTGGGTCCATGGAGCGCACCTCCTCATGGCGGGCCACAAGATGGCGAAGTCGGCCGGCAACTTCGTCCGGATCACGGAGCTCGAGGAGGGCGTGGAGCCGCTGGCCTTCCGGCTTCTCTGCCTGACCTCGCGCTACCGGGCGAAGATCAACGTGTCGGACGAGTCGCTGCGCGGCGCCCAGGCCGGGCTCGAGTCGCTCCGGGCGCGGGCACGGGCGATCGGGCGGGAGGCCGGGGGCGCGGCCGGGCCGGGCGGGCTGGTGGCGGC
>CAZVPS010000423.1:0-1808 GCA_964629105.1 uncultured Anaerolineaceae bacterium | reverse complement strand
CTGAGCCCGCCGCGGGCTGAAACCTTTTGCGGGGTCGCCGTCTCAGGTGGAGTAGCGGGCCGGTCAGATCGACCGGCGGCGCGGAGTCCGGAGTCCGCCGGCCCGCTATACCTCTGGAGGAACCTCGCACCATGGATCGCTACCGTCCAAACATCGCCCGCGGCGCGGCCGCGGCTGCCGTCTCCGTCTTCCTCGTGGCCGGCGGCGCCTTCGCCGCCAACGCGGTCTTCGCGCCGGCCTCGCCGGACGCGGCCCCCGCGGCCACGTTCGCCACCGACGACCAGACGGCCGGGACGGCCGAGACGCCTGAGGCCAACGAGACCGCCGAGCCGGCCAGGGCGGCCGAGACGGCCGAGCCGAACGAGACCGCCGAGCCCGCCGACCGCCAGGGCGACGACGACGCCACGGCGGAGCCTGCTGAGACCGCGGAGCCGGACGAAACAGCGGAGCCGGCCGAGACGGCCGAGCCGGACGAGACGGCCGAGCCGAACGAGACCGCGGAGCCCCGCGGGACCGCAGAGCCCCGCGGGACCGCAGAGCCGAACGAGACCGCGGAGCCCCGCGGGACCGCAGAGCCGAACGAGACCGCCGAGCCGAATGAGACGGCCGAGCCCGACGACGACGCGTCCCCGACGGCGTCTCCGGACGACGGCGATGACGACGATGACAACGGCGGCCACGGCGGCGGCGGCGACGACTGACCGACCCGGACTCCTTCCAGCCCGCCGGGCGAGGACATCCATGATGGCGATCGAGCGATCCACGACTCCCCTCGTGGCGTATCGTCTCCACTGGATCCCCGCCCGGCGGGTTACCCCAGCCCAGGAGACCGAACGATCGACACTGCGCGAGAGCTCCAGCGGCCCGACCCGGGCCTTGCGGACGATCCGGAGGCACGTCGCGTCGTCGCCGCGGTTCTTGCCGGCGACGCGGATCTCTTCCGCGTCCTCGTCGAGCGCGAGTCGCGGGCGATCGTCCGGAGCTGCTACCGCATTCTCGGCGACCTCCACGAGGCGGAGGACGCCTCCCAGGAGGCTTTCGTGACTGCTTATCGCGCGCTCGGGACGTGGCGCGGAGAGGGACCCTTCGGGGCCTGGCTCGCCCGTATCGCGACGCGCATCGCCGTTCGCCGGGCCGGCCGGCGCCGCCCGGTCGCCTGGATCGACCCGCGCCCGATCCCTCTGGACGGCGCCGCCTCCGGCGGGCGCGATGGTGTCAGCGAAGCCGCCCTGACGGCCGCGCTCGGCAGCGCCACGGACCCCGCCCACCTCGCCGTCCGCGCCGAGCGGGCGGCCGCGATCCGGACCGCGGTGGCCGGGCTCGATGAGCCCTACCGCGAGGTCGTGATCCTCCGCTTCTTCGCGGAACTCTCCCTGGCTGAGATCGCCGTCCAGGCCGACCGGCCGCTGGGGACCGTCAAGACGCACCTGCACCGCGGCCTGCAGCGGTTGCGCCACTCCCTCGAGTCGGAGGGGATGGCCTGATGGGCGAGCGTTGGACACGGCCGGACCGCTTCCGGCCGGACGAACTGGATGGGGACGCCAGCGCGGGCGACCAGGCCCGGGTGATGGCGACCGCTCGCGAGCTGGAATGGCTCGCCGCGACCGACGACGTCGCCCCGAGCGCCGGGTTCGCCGACCGGGTGATGACCGCCGTCGCCGCGGAGCCGACGCCGCGCCCGGTCGTGGCCGCCGCCTCGGCCGCGCGTCGCGGCGCGATCCTCGGGGTGCTGGCAGCCTTCGGCGACCTGTGGCGGGTCGCATGGACCGGTGGGCGCCCCCTGGCGGTCCGCGCCCCGGCCATGGCGC
>CAZVPS010000422.1:0-1816 GCA_964629105.1 uncultured Anaerolineaceae bacterium | reverse complement strand
CCCGCATGCGGGCACGGTCAGTCCTCGTCGGCCCGGAAGATCCCCGACGCCGTGCAGGCGTTGCAGATGGGCATCGCGCTCTCCATGTCGCCCAGGGGCATCGGGAGAACGCGATCCGGGAAGAGGCAGTCGACGTCGTACGTCCGCTCGCGGCGCCGGTCGACGGCCGTGACGCGGCGGAACGTGCAGCGCTTGATCCGCGGGGCCGCGAGGAACGGCTCCGGGGTCGGCGCGACGATCAGCTCGGCGAAGGCCATGGTTGCGTGCGTCCTCGACATGGAGAAGGACACGTTCGGCGGCGGAGCCTAGCACTGCCCTTCAACCCCGCGCAAGACGAAGAAGGTACTGCCCGGTTCGCGCCGTCCGGCGAGACGCCCGCGGCGACCCGATCCGCGAGGTTCATCGGGCCGCCCCTGACCGGATCCGCGCCGCCTGGCGGGCCATGCACGACCTGCCGGTCGACCACGCTCCGCTCGACGCGCGGTCGCGGCCGCATCGCCTGGGGGTGCCTCGAACCGAGCGAGGTGGGGGGCGAATCCATGCGCGGATCGGGCGCGCCATTCCCGAAATCACCATTGACTACCCGTGCTGGAGGTGTAACATCCCATTCCAGTGGCACCAAGTGGGGCCAAGTGGTGATTCGGGCGGCCGACCCCAGCAACCGACGCCGGCCCGGCAGGGACCAGAGGGAATCAGGACAGGTGTTCACCGGCGAGTACCGGCACTCGGTGGACGCGAAGGGACGGGTCGCCGTCCCCGCGAAGTTCCGAGCGCAGCTCGACAGCGGAGCGTTCGTCTCCCGCTGGATGGACTCCTGCCTGGCGATCTGGCCGCGCGCGGAATGGGATCGTCTCGCGGCGAAGGTCGCGGCGCTCCCGACCGTGGAGAACCCGGGTGCCCGACTCTTCAGCCGGTTCGTCTTCGCCAACGCCGTCGAGGTCGTCTGGGACGCCCAGGGACGGTTCGTCCTCCCGTCCTACCTCCGCGAGGCGACAGGGCTCGGGACCGAGGCGGTGATCGTCGGGTCGCTCGACCACGCCGAGATCTGGACGCCGGCCGGCTGGGACGGCTACCGCAGGGCGCTCGAGGACCCCGACGAGCTGGCACGGCACTTCTCGGGGCTCGGCATCTAGCGGCATTTCACGCGCTTCCAGGGTCCGCTCGGGATCCGCACGTCAATGGTGGAGATGACATGGAGGATGGGCACCAGCCGGTGCTCGCGGAGGAGGTCATCACGATGCTCGCCCCGCGCCCCGGCAGCCTCCACGTCGACTGCACCGTCGGCGGCGGTGGGCACACCGAGCGGATCCTGGAGGCCGCCAGCCCGGACGGGCGCGTCCTCGGGCTCGACGCCGACCCCGCCGCGATCGCGCGGGTGGGGGAGCGGCTCGCCCGGTTCGGCGACCGGCTCGTCCTGCGGCAGGCGAACTTCCGGTCCCTCGGAGACGTGGCCCCCGACGTCGGCTTCGGGGCCGTGGACGGAATCCTCCTCGACCTGGGCCTGAGCTCCTTCCAGCTCGCCGATGCGGGACGCGGCTTCGGGTTCCGCACCGGCGGCCCGCTCGACATGCGCTTCGACCCGTCGTGGGGCGAGCCCGCGTCGGCGCTCCTCGCGCGGCTCGACGAGAGGGCGCTCACCGAATGCTTCCGCGGGTTCGGCGAGGAGCCGCACGCCCGCCGGATCGCCCGCGCCATCGTGGACGCCCGCCGCGCCCAGCCGATCGAGACCGCGGAGCAGCTGGCGTCCGTCGTGGAGCGGGCCGTGCCGCGTCGCCCGGGTCCCCGCGGCCGGATCCATCCCGCCACCCGCGTCTTC
>CAZVPS010000421.1:0-1817 GCA_964629105.1 uncultured Anaerolineaceae bacterium | reverse complement strand
CCGGCCACCATCCGCTCGCACGCCTACTTCGACGCGATCAAGGAGGAGAACCCGGCGGTCGAGGTCTACGAGCACGCGACCCCGGCGCTCGTGCCCCTCGTGGAGGCCGGCGCGTTCAGCGGCCCGGAGATCGACGCGGCGGTGGCCGACGCCCTGGCGCCGCTCCTCGGCCGGCGCGATGAGAACGGCGAGTTCATCCATCCCCTGCCGCCGTCGGCGAAGATCGACACGCTGCTGCTGGGCTGCACCCACTACCCGCTCCTGCGGTCGGTCCTGCAGGCCGCGGTGGGGGAGGGCGTGGCGATCGTCGATTCCGCGACGGCCACCGCGGGCGCGCTGGCGGAGCTCCTCTCGGTGAACGGGCTCGAGGCCCCGGGCTCCACGCGCGGGACGGCGGCGGACGCCGGCCGCGAGGGCCACCATCCTGCGCATGTTCGTGCCGCCCCGCCGATCCATCGGGTCATGACCACGGGCGACGTGGCCGCCTTCGAGCGGATCGCGGCGCGGATGTTCGGCGACGCCTTCCCGGTCGTGGAGGCGGTCGCGCTCGAGCCCGTCGTCCGATGAGCGGCGCGCGACGCGCGGGTCGGCCGTCCTCTGGCGCCACCTGGCAGGCGGGGTTCCTCGTGGGGGCCGCGCTGGGGGCCGCGCTGACCGTCCTCGGTCGCCGCGCGGAGGCCGAGGCGCGGACGGGGCTCGTCGACTGGAGCGTCGTGGAGCGGCTCGCCGAAGGCCGCCTGCGCAACGCGGCGGGGCGCCTCTCCGCGGCGGAGGTCGCGGAAACCGGTTCGGCCTACGAGGCAGCGATGCGGCGCGTCGTGCCCGCCCTCGAGGCAGCGCTGGAGACGCCTCTCCCCGGGATCGTGGAGCGCGTCGCCGTCGTCGACCGCGCCGGCTGGGTCCGGGCCAACCTCGCCACCTTCTCGGGGCTCTTCGGGCGGCTGGAGGGCGAGCTCCTCGACCAGATCGTGCCGCCGGGCGCCGGACTCGGGAAGGCCTCGATCGCCCTCGCGAACCGCTGGATCACGACCCGCCAGTTCGGGCTGCTCCTGAGCTTCATGGGCCAGCGCGTCCTTGGCCAGTACGACCTCGCCCTCCTGTCCGCGGAGGCCGAGCCGGGGCAGCTCCTGTTCGTGGAGGAGAACGTCCGCCAGACCGCCCGGACGCTCGGCGTGCCGCTCGACCCGTTTCGCACCTGGATCGCCCTCCACGAGACGACGCACGCCTTCGAGTTCGAGGCCCACCCCTGGCTCCGCCCCTACCTCGCCGACCGCCTGGAGCGCCAGCTCGGCGGGCTGTCCCGGAGCGCCTCGGACCTTGGCCGGGACGCGTCGCGGGTTCTGCGGCGCGCGCTCCGGGGCGGGGACGGGCACTGGCTGGAGCGTCTCATGTCGGACGAGCAGCGGAACCTGTTCCGGGAGACCCAGACCGTGATGAGCCTGCTGGAGGGATTCTCCGACCACGTGATGAACGAGGTCGGCCGCGATCTCGTGCCGGGTGTCGAGACGATCAGCGCCCGTTTCCATGCGCGGCGGGCCACCCACACGCGCATGGAGCGGGCGATCCTGCGGATCACGGGGCTCGATCTCAAGCTGGAGCAGTACGCCCGCGGCGAGCGTTTCGTCGCAGCGGTGGATCGCGCGGCGGGCCCCGCCGGCCTGCGCCGTCTCTGGGAGGGCCCGGAGACGCTGCCGCGGGACGGCTAGCTGGAGCGGCCGGAGCGGTGGGGGCGCCGCGTCGTCGGCGCCGGTGCCGGGCGGGGCGCGGCGTCGTAGGTGGCGTAAGTGGTGATGATGATCAAATCCCCGGGCTGGCCT
>CAZVPS010000420.1:0-1819 GCA_964629105.1 uncultured Anaerolineaceae bacterium | reverse complement strand
CCTCGCTCTGGATCTTCCCCTTGAGCTCGAGGATCTCGACCTGGCGGGCGAGGAAGGCGGAGCAGAGCTTGAGGCGCTCGACGACGTCGACCGTCTCGAGGAGCTCCTGGCGCTGCACCGTCGTCATGTCCGGGCTGTACGCCACCATGTCGGCCAGGAGGCCGGGCTCGGTGATGTTGCGGGCGGCCACGGCAGCCTCGGGCGGGACCGGCGCCCCGGACTGGACGTACTGCTCGATCTGGCCCTGGACGGTCTTCATGAGGGCCTCGATCTCGACGCCGGTCAGGGCGACGTCGGGCAGCTCCTCGACGCGGGCCAGGAGGTACGGGCTCGTCGAGGTGAAGCCGTGGAGCCGGAGGCGTCCCTGCCCCTGGACGATGGCCCGAACCGTCCCGTCCTGGAGCTGGACGACCTGGGCGATCTTGGCCAGGGTGCCGACCTCGTAGAGCTCGGCCGCGTCCGTGATCTCCTCCTGCTCGGCGCGGCGCTGCGTGACGAGCGCGATGAGGCTCGCGCCCGCGACGGCGGCGTTGAGCGCGTTGACGCTCTTCTCGCGGCCGACCTGGAGCGGCACGATCATCTCGGGGAAGATCACGGTCTCGCGCAGGGCCACGAGCGGCAGCTCGCGGATCGGCGCGGGCGGCCGGCCGGCGGTGGCCTTCGACTTCGGCATCTGGTTCTCCTGGGCCTCGGGCCCTGCGGGCCTCCGGGTGCTGGCGGCGGACCGCTGGGTCCGCCGGTTCGTGGGGTTCGTGGTTCGCCGGGATGCCGGCGGTCGGTCGGGATCAGCCACGGTGGGCCGTTCCCTCGGTCGTCGCGGCGCCGTCCTCGCGGCCGGCACCGGTTCCTTCATCGTAGAGCGCCTCGAGGAAGCGGACACCGAGGCGCTCCTCCAGCTCGAAGAGGATGCGGATTCCGGCGAGGTTCGCCCCGCGCTCCTGGGTCAGGTGCCGGATCCAGAGGATCCGGCGGATGTCCTCGTCAGAGTAGAGGCGGATGTTCGTGGGCGTGCGGGCCGGCTCGATCAGGCCCTCCTCCTCGTAGATCCGGAGCGTCCGCGGATGGACGGCGACGATCCGGGCGGCGACGGAGATGACGTAGACGGGTCGGGTCGGGTCCCGATCGAGCCGGCCGCGGAACATGCGCGCCGGGCCGTCAGCCGGCCGTGCCGGCCCCGACGAGCTCGCGCTCGGGTTGCGCCTCGCCGGTCGCCGTGATCCGGATCTGCTTCGGCTTGATCTCCTCCGCCTTGGGGATGCGGAGGGTGAGAATGCCCCGCTCGTGGGTGGCGCTGGCCCGATCGCCGACCAGCCCCTCCGGGAGCTCCAACGTCCGGCTGAAGCTCGACCGGCCGATCTCGTTGAGGATCCAGGACTCGTCCTCGCGGTGGGTCTCCTCCTTCATCTCCGCGGAGATCGTCAGGGTGCTGCCGGAGAGGGTGATCTCCACGTCCTCGGGCTTCCAGCCAGGGAGGCTGGCCTTCACGACCAGCTCGTCCGGGTTCGTCGTGATGTCGAGCGCCGGCTCGGCGGCGACCGCGACGGAGCGCCAGGTGCGCGGGTGGAAGACGTCCTCGTCGAAGAGCCGGTCCACGGCCCGGCGGAGGGTGAACAGCTCGTCGAACGGGTTGGCCCTGCGAATGAATGTCATGGCGTCTGCACCTCCGGGTGCGGTGATCCGATCTGCCGGGCTCCGCCCGGTCGGGTGCCTGTGGTGCGGCACATTGCCGCGGTTCCGGACACGACCGCAGGGTAGAACCATGACAATCATGTTGTCAAGCATCTGTACTCGTTCGGTACCTCCGTTACACATCGACCCC
>CAZVPS010000419.1:0-1819 GCA_964629105.1 uncultured Anaerolineaceae bacterium | reverse complement strand
CCACAGCGGATGACTCGAACGAGGTCCGGGCCCGCTTCAGCTGGGAGTGTCCGGGTCCCCCACCCGCCTGAGCCGCACGGCCACGAGCACCCCGAACGCCGCGACCACGAGGATGGCGGCGGCGACCAGCGACGCGTCCAGGCTGTTCTGGAACTCCGAGTAGACGAGCAGCGGGAGCGTCTGCGTCCGTCCCGCGATGTTGCCGGCGAACATGATCGTCGCCCCGAACTCGCCGAGGGCCCGCGCCCAGGCCATGACCAGCCCGGCGGAGAGCGCCGACGCGGCGAGCGGGATGGTCACGTGGCGGGCGACTCCGACCTCGGTGGCCCCGTCCACCCGCGCCGCATCCTCCAGGTCGTGATCCACCGCCCAGATCCCGGCCCGTGCCGACCGGACGAAGAACGGCGCGGAGACGAACGCCTGGGCGAGGACCACCGCGAGCGTCGTGAACGGGATCGACAGCCCCAGGAACGCCAGCTCGTCGCCCAGGAGGCCGCGCCGCCCGAACACGAGGAGCAGGGCGAGGCCCGCGACCGACGGCGGCAGGACCATCGGGAGGTCGACGAGCGTCTCGACCAGGGCCGCGCCTCGCGGCGGGCGGCGGGCGAGCCACCAGGCCAGCGGGAGGCCGAAGCCGACGACGAAGGCCAGGCTGACCGCCGTGGTGACGAGGCTCAGGACGAGGGCGTCCAGGACCGCGCGGACGGCCTCGTCGCCAACGGTCGGAAGGGCGAGGGTCGCCCGGACGAGGAGGGTGACGACCGGCAGGCCGAGGAACAGGCCGGCGAGGATGGCCAGGAGCGCTCCGGGCGCGCCGCCCGGGGCGCGCAACCGGGTGCGCGGGGCAGGACGGGACGTAACGACGGCGGTCATCCGGGCGGGGTCACGATGTCGGGGCCGTGAAGCCGAAGCGAGCGAGGACGGCCATGCCGTCGGGGCCGCGCAGCCAGGCCAGGAACGACGCCGCCGCCGCGGGATGTGGCGCATCCTTCGGCACGACCGCGGCGTACGTGGCGACGACGTTCGCCTCGTCCGGGATCGGGATCGCTCGCACGTTGTTGCCGGCGGCCGGGACGTCCGTCGCGTAGACCACCCCGGCGTCGCCCTCCCCAAGCTGGACCTTGGCCAGCACCGCCTGCACGTTGTCCTCGCGGCTCACGACGTTGGCAGCGACCGCCGCGACGTAGCGCTCCGGGTAGCCTGGCAGGCGCGCCAGGTTGCCCAGCATCTCCCCCGCGTAAGCGGTGATCGGCACCTCGGGGCCGGCGTTGACCAGCCGGACGCCGGGCCGTGCGAGATCGGCCGGCGAGGCGATCCGGGCCGGGTTCGCCGCGGGAACCACGATGGCGAGCCGGTTCCCCGCAAACGCCAGCGGCTCCCCCGACGTCAGCCCGGCGTCGGCCAGGATCCGGGGGTTGCGAATGTCGGCCGAGGCGAAGACGTCGACGGGCGCCCCCTGCTCGACCTGGGCCCGGAGGGCGCTGGAAGCGTCGAACGAGAACACCAGGGTGACGGCGGGGGTGGCCGCCTCGTAGGCCTCCTTCACGGCGCCGAACGCCTCCCGCAGGGATGCCGCCGCGAAGACGGTGAGCTCGATGCCGGCGGGAACTCGGCCCGTGTCCCCGGTGGGCGCGCGCCACCCGCAGCCGGCCACGGTCAGGGTGAGCAGGACCACGGCCGCGACGCGCAGGGCCATGGCGGCCGGTTGGGCCGCGACCGCGGCGGACCGGGGGGCCGTGCCGGCCGTACGCACCGCGGCGGACCGGGGGGCCGTGCCGGCCGGTCGCGGGGAAGTGGCGGATGCTCCGGGGATCACGGC
>CAZVPS010000418.1:0-1819 GCA_964629105.1 uncultured Anaerolineaceae bacterium | reverse complement strand
CTGGACGACCTTCCCGCCGTGGGTGATGAGGACGCCCGCGGTGATCTCCTCCTCCGGGTCCAGCGTCAGCGCGCCCTCCTTCACGAGGTGGACGAGGAGCGCCTGGAGGTTGCGGGCGTAGAACTGGCTGGCGCTGATCGGCACGGTCGCCGGGAGGTTCTCCGGGGCGAGGATCGCCACGCCGTTGTCGGTGACGACGGTCTCGCCGGGCTTCGAGAGCTCGCAGTTGCCGCCGAGCGCGCTGGCCGCCATGTCGAGGATCACCGATCCCGGTTTCATCCTGTGGACCGCGTCGGCAGTGACGAGGACCGGCGGCCTGTGGCCGGGGACCTGGGCGGTGGTGATCACCACGTCCATGCCGGCGATGACGCCGTTCAGCTCGGCCTGCTGGGCGGAGCGCTCCTCGGCGGTCAGCTCGCGGGCGTACCCGCCGCTGCCGGTCGCGTCGATCGCGGTCTCGAGGGTCACGAACTGCGCGCCGAGCGATTCGGCCTGCTCCTTCGTCTCCGGCCGTACGTCGTACGCCTTCACGACGGCGCCGAGGCGGCGCGCCGTGCCGATCGCCTGGAGGCCGGCGACGCCGATCCCGAGGATCAGGACGTTGGCCGGCTTCGCGGTGCCAGCCGCGGTCGTCAGGAGCGGGAAGTAGCGCCCGAATGCCTCGGCGGCCACGAGGACGGCCTTGTAGCCGGCGATGTTGGCCTGCGACGAGAGGACGTCCATCGTCTGCGCGCGCGAGAGGGTGCGCGGGATCGCGTCGAGGCTGATGGCGGTCACGCCGTGCTCGGCGAGCGTCCGCATCAGGGCCGGGTCGATGAGCGGGGAGAGGAGCCCCACCAGCGCCTGGCCGTCGCGCAGCTTGCCGACCTCGGCCGCGGTGGGCTTCTGGACCTTGACGACGCAGTCGGCCAGGCTCCAGGCCTCGTCGCCGGAGACGAGCGTCGCGCCCGCCTCCTCGTACGTCGCGTCGGGGTACGACGCGGCTGCCCCGGCACCGCGCTCCACGAGGACATCGATCCCGGCAGCCTTCAGCTTCGGAAGGACGTCCGGGACCAGGGCAACGCGGTGCTCGCCGGGCAGCGTCTCTCTCGGAACGCCGACCTTCATCTGGGCTCCCTGGGGTGGTGTGGATCGCGCGGCCCGCGCTCAAGCGACGCGCCGGGCCGCGGCCGCGGCCGCGGTAAGGATAGCGAATGATCCGCCGCCGCCTTGATGACGCCTTGGTATCGATTCGCGCGCGCCGCGCCCTGCCGCCGCGCGGACTGTCCGGCGCGCTGGCGGTTCCAGCAGCAGGGCCGCTGGGATTCTCGATGGCTGAGCACGGGGATCGCGCCGAACCGGCTCTTCGCCGGGATTCTCGAGCACGGACCGCCTGATTCCCAGCAGATGCGCTGCTCGAACTGGCTCCATCGCCGCGGCAGTCAGCGACGCGCCGCGCGGCGCCCGTTCCGCGTAGGTCCCGACACCCGTCGCGCCACCCGTTCCGGCCGGGTCGGTCACAATCAGGGCGTGACCGACGACGGGCTTCGCTTCGCCACCGCGGACTTCCTGCTGACGCTCCTGCTCGGGGCGGCCTTCCTGGCCCTCTTCGGGCTGCACCGCTGGGATCTTCGCCGCCGGCGGCGGCGGGCCGCCGCCCTTCGCGCGGCCGGCGACTTCGGCCCCAATAGCGCCGCGGTGCTCGCCGTGGTGGCCGGCGCCGGCGGGCTGGATGGCGCGCTGGCCGGCGACCTTGCCGTCGAGCGGCGCCGCGCGTTCGAATGGGACCCGCGGCTGGAGAAGGTTCCCAAGGTCGCCAGGCTCGCCCGGGACCGCGCCT
>CAZVPS010000417.1:776-1820 GCA_964629105.1 uncultured Anaerolineaceae bacterium | reverse complement strand
CGACGAGGCCGGGCCGCGCACCGCCGCCGCGCCGTTCGCAATCGGCCTCGCCTGGGCAGCCGGCGCCTCCCTCGGCCTGGCCCTCCTGCTACGCGGGATCGTGGTCGACAGGGGGCCCTGGGGCAACATGTTCGAGTTCACCGTCGCCTTCGCCTTCGGGATCACGGCGGGCTACCTGCTCCTGGAGCGGCGGTACTCGATCCGCTCGATCGGCTTCGTGCCCCTGGGCGTGGCCCTTGGCCTCTTCCTCTACAGCTGGACGCTGCCAAGGGAGATCGAGGCGCTCGTCCCAGCGCTCCAGAACCCGCTGCTGCTGACGATCCACGTCGGGCTGGCGGTGGTCAGCTACGGGATCTTCGCCATGAGCTTCGCGGCGGGCCTGGCGTACCTCGTCCAGGAGAAGCGCCTCGCCGACGGGCGGACCGTGGAACGGTTCGCCTGGCTGCCCTACCGGGAGACGCTCGACGCGGTCGCCTTCCGGGCCGTCATCGTTGGCTTCCCTGTCTTCGCCACGATGATCGTCCTGGGCAGCTGGTGGGCGAGCATCGCCTGGTCGCGCTACTGGGGCTGGGATCCCAAGGAGACGAGCTCCCTCGTGACGTGGCTGGTCTACGCCATCTACCTGCACCTTCGCAACCAGCGCGGCTGGCGCGGCCGTCCTGCGGCGCTCGTACTCGTCGTGGGGTTCGTCATGGTCCTCGTCACCTATTCCGGCAACCTCTGGTTCCCGGGGTTGCACAGCTACAGCGGGCTGTAGTCCCGCGAGCAGGCGCCAGCCGGCGCCGGCCGGAGCCAGTCGGCCGCCAGCCGGCGCCCGAGAGGCCCCCGCAGGGCTGCTCGCCGCCGCCGGGAATCAGACGTCTGTTTCCGATGCCCCTGGGGGCATCAGGCGCGCATCACCCGCGCCATTGGAGGGCCGGCTGCGGCGACGTGATGCCACGGCGATGCGCGCAGGGGCATCGGGCGCGCATCACCTGCACGACGGGGGACCGGCTGCGGCGACGTGATGCCACGGCGATGCGCGCAGGGGCATCGGGCGCGCAT
>CAZVPS010000417.1:0-676 GCA_964629105.1 uncultured Anaerolineaceae bacterium | reverse complement strand
CACCTGCACGACGGAGGGGCCGGCTGCGGCGACGTGATGCCACGGCGATGCGCGCAGGGGCATCGAATCCGGCATGTGCTGCCACGAAGCCGCAGCAGAATGGAACCGTCCGCACACCGATGCCGATGCGTCCGCGCCGCCGCCTCGACGCCTCCGCGCTCGACGCGGCACGATTGCCCATTCCACAACATGTTGTTGTCCGTCGTCGCCACGTACCACTACATCTTGTGGTTTGGCGTTGACTCGCCCTCGAGCTCGCGATACAGTACGGGGACCGCCCTCGACCGGGCAGGCCGCCTCCGGGAAGCCCCGGGGCCGGCCAGGGACCGGGCCCGGCGGAGGGCAGCCGCGGCGCCGCGGGTCGCATGGACGAATCGACGGCGCAGCCATACCGGATGGACGGATCGGGCCCTGCGCCCGACCCGAGCCGACCGGGAGGAGCACCCGATGGTGGGGCGGGCGGACCGCCACGAGCAGGGCCCGGCGCATGGCGCCGGGGGCAGGAACCGGGACGGCAGGCCGCCGGCCCGGAAGAGGAGCAGGGGCAGCATGGCTCGAGCCGTACACGACGTCGTCCCGGTCGTCCCCACGGACGCCAAGCCCGCCAAGCCGCGCGGCAAGCAGGGAGCCGGGGTCACGCCCCGCGCCACCGCCCGGCCGGCCGGCAGCGCCGAGG
>CAZVPS010000416.1:0-1824 GCA_964629105.1 uncultured Anaerolineaceae bacterium | reverse complement strand
CATGACGGACCCCGCCCCGCGCACCCCCAAGCAGCTCGCCGCCCTGCTCGACGCCTCGTGGAAGGCGATCGTCGCCGAGATGACGGCGCTGGGGCCGCACGCGGCCGAACGGCTCATCGACGGCGCGTGGTGCGCGAACGAGGTGGTCGGCCATCTGATCGAGGCGGAGCGTCGGGGCTTCGCGTGGCGCATCCGGGCGATGATCGCCGAGGATCGTCCGCACCTCCAGACGTGGATCCCGCCGGCGGTCGCCGCGGCCCGCCACGACGACGAGCGCGACCCGGAGGACCTCGTCGCCGAGCTCACGACGCTGCGTGACGAGAACCTGGCCCTGATCCGCTCGCTGGGTCCCGCCGCGCTCGCCCGCGTCGGCCTCCATCCGCAGGTGGGCGAGGTCACGGTCTCCGAGATCGCCCACGAGTGGGTCCACCACGACCGCGAGCACCTCGAGTTCGGCCTAGCCCTGACCCGCCGCCTGGTCTGGCCGGCGATGGGCAACGCCCGCTTCTTCTCCGACCCCGACGCCTGACGCGCGGGCGTCGGGACGCGCGGGCGCGACCGGGCGGGACCGTGGATCATGCGCACGTGCACGCCGCCGGTCCGCCTCCCCGAACGCGCCTGCCCGGCCTCGGCCCCCGTGGCGAGGGCTGGGTCGCCATCCAGGCCGTCCTGTTCGGCCTCCTCGCCCTCGCCGGGACGGCCGAGCCCGCGTGGGGCGATCCGTGGCTCGTGGCCGGGCGGCTCGCCGGCGCGGTGCTCGTGGGGGCGGGGCTCGCCGCCGCCGTGCTGGGCCTCTTGGGCCTGCGGGAGAACCTCACCGCGGTGCCGCGCCCGGTGGAGGGGGGCCGCCTCATCGAGTCCGGAATCTACGGGCTCGTGCGCCACCCGATCTACACGGGGATCATTGCCGCCGCGGCCGGCTTCGGGCTCGTGACCGCGAGCCTCCCGGCGCTGCTCGTCGCGCTCGCCTTCCTCCTCTTCTTCGACATGAAGGCGCGTCGCGAGGAGGCGTGGCTGCTCGCCGCCTACCCCGGGTACGCGTCATACCGGCGCCGCGTCCGCAAGCTGGTCCCGCTCGTCTACTGACGCGTCCTACTTACGCGTCCCCTGGCGCGCCACCGTCAGGCGTCGAGGGCCGCACGGCGGAGGCGGTCCATGACCGCTCGTCCGAGGCCCACCGCGCGCACGGGCTGGGCCACGATCCGGTCGAGGCCCGCGGCGTCCAGGTCGTGGAGCGCATCGAAGAGGCGGGCCGCGACGGTCACCGGGTCGCCGTCGGCCGCCAGCACCTCCTGGGCCGCGAACGGGCCGCCCATGGCCCGGGCCGCCTCGGCCCCGGCCGTCGAGGTCGCGAGCAGCCCGAGACGCTCGCCCGGGCGGGCTCGAAGCCGGCGCGCGGCACCGGGGCCGAAGGGGTCGACGATCTCCAGGCGGGCGCCCGGGGCATAGTGCGCGCCGGACCCGCCGGGGGCCAGCGCCGCGCTGCCGGGGGCGCCGGGCGCCAGGATCCCGAGCGGGCCGATCCGGGCCTCGAGGGCCTCCGCCGGCACCGTTACGCCGGGGAAAGGAGATCGTGAATGACGAGCGCCGACGGGCGGCCCGTCCTTCTCTGCCGCGTGGACATCCCGCCTCGGATGCAGGCGGACGTCGACGCCTGGATGCCGAAGCACTTCGACGACAGCCTCTACCATCCGGCGGTTACGGCGGCGGCAAGCTACGCCGTGATTCACGACTGGGAGAGACTGCCGGCCGTCTTCAACAACCAATGCACCCGCTTCATCCCCTACGTCGCAGAGAGCGTCGAGGGTCTCGTCGACTGGGTCG
>CAZVPS010000415.1:0-1825 GCA_964629105.1 uncultured Anaerolineaceae bacterium | reverse complement strand
CCTTCGAGCCCGAGTCGTCGATCGCCCTCGGCTTCGGCTTCCGCTGCGGCTTCCTGGGCCTCCTCCACATGGAGATCGTCCAGGAGCGCCTCGAGCGCGAGTTCAGCCTCGAGCTCATCGCCTCGGCGCCGTCCGTGGAATATCGGGTCACGTCGCTCAACGGGAAGACGATCGTCATCGACAACCCGGCGCTCATGCCGACGGCCGGCGAGATCGACACGATCGAGGAGCCGTGGGTGAACCTCTCGGTCATCACGCCGACCGCCTACATCGGCTCGCTCATGGAGCTCTCGACGTCGCGGCGCGGCTCGTTCCTGACCATGGAGTACCTCGACCCGCAGCGCGTCCTTCTCTCGTTCGAGATGCCGCTCGCGGAGCTGATCGTCGACTACTTCGACCAGCTCAAGAGTCGCAGCCAGGGGTACGCGTCGATGGACTACGAGGAGGCCGGCTACCGGGAGGCGCGCCTGGTCAAGCTCGATGTCATGGTGAACGGGGAACCCGTCGACGCGCTCTCGATGATCGTCCACCGGGACAAGGCGCCAGCCGTGGGGCGGGCGCTCACGGCGAAGCTCAAGGAGCTGATCCCCCGCCAGATGTTCGAGGTGCCGATCCAGGCCGCGATCGGCTCGAACGTCATCGCCCGCGAGACGATCCGGGCCATGCGCAAGAACGTCCTCGCCAAGTGCTACGGTGGCGACATCACCCGCAAGCGGAAGCTGCTGGAGAAGCAGAAGGAAGGCAAGCAGCGGATGAAGCGCGTCGGCTCGGTCGAGATCCCGCAGGAGGCCTTCCTCGCGGTCCTCAAGATGGGCGAGGACGCCTGACCTCCGTGGAGGAGACCCTGCGCGTCCTGGTCGCCCTCGCGATCGCCGTCTTCCTCGTCATCCTGCGCTTCGAGGCCGAGAAGTTCGGCGCGGCGGAGTACGACGAACCCTCCCGCGACGGGCATCGGGCGTCGTTCCTGCAGCGCCTCAGCTGGATCCTCCTCGGCTTCGCGCTCGTGGGCGCCCTGCTCGTCGTCCACCCGAACGCCGCGGTGGATCTCGGGATCGCGCTCGGCGACCGCGGCGAGGCACTGCTGCTCGGCTTCGGATTCGGCGCCCTGGGGACGCTCCAGGCGGCCGCCTACGCCTACTTCCGGTACGCGAGGATCCGCCTGCCTCCGGCGTGGACCTATCCCGGCGCCGTGTTCAACGGGATCGGGACGGCGTTCCTTGACGAGGCGACGTTCCGCGGCGCGGTCCTGGGGTTCCTTCTGCTGGCCGGGATCAACCCGATCACCGCCGTGATCGTCTCGGCGTTCCTGTACACGCTGGCCACGCGGACGGGAGCGCCGGGGCGGGGCCGGTACATGTTCATCCTCACCCTCGTCGGAGGGCTGGCGGCAGGCTGGCTCACTGCCACGACCGGGGCGATCGGGGCGGCGTTCCTGGCCCACGCGGTCACCCGGATCGCCGTCTTCGTCTGTACGGGCCACGCCGGCCAGCCGGCGCTCCGGGGCCAGGAGATCGAGGAGACCTGGGAGTACCGCACCCCGCCGCGGGGCTGGCGCTCCCTCGACCGCCCGGACGACGGGGGATCGTTGGAGCGGTGACCGCGGGCGGCGTCGGACCGGATCTCGCCCACCCGCCGGCCGCCCTCTACGTCCACGTCCCGTTCTGCCGCTCGCTCTGCCCGTACTGCGACTTCGTGGTCGTGGCCGGCGCGGCCGCGGTCGGCCCGCGCAGCCGCGTCGGGGCGTTCCTGGCGGCCCTGCTCCGCGAGATCGACCTGCGCGCCGCGGCACTGGACGCCGCCCTCGGGCCGCCCGGCCATCCGCGGC
>CAZVPS010000414.1:0-1826 GCA_964629105.1 uncultured Anaerolineaceae bacterium | reverse complement strand
AGCCGGTCTTGCCGGTCTCCTCGACGAAGATGGAGACGGGCGCCTTGCTCGTCGGGTCGGCCGCGACGATGCGGTCGCCGGCCTCGACCATGAGAAGCTTCAGGCGGTCGATGTTCCGCTCGGCGATCCGGTTGGTGGGATCGAGCGCGAGCGCCTTCTGGTAGTGCTCGCGAGCGCCGCCGAGGTCGCCCATCTCCCAGAGCGCCTTGGCGAGGCGGTTCTCGGCCTCGGCGTCCGGCCCGGACTCCAGGAGCTTCCGGTTGATGTCGGCCGCCTCTTCCCAGCGGGCCGCGGTCGCGCCGGCGATCGCCTGCTCGGTCAGCGTCCGCTTGATCCGGGAGAGGCTGGGGGCGCTCGGCGCCGCCTGCTCGAGCTCGGGGAAGGTCACGGGAGGACGGGTCCTTTCGGGTCGGCGCAGGGCACGCCAGATCAGGTTGCAGGAAAGGTGCGCGACTGCCGTTTGTACACCCGAGGCGCTCTGCCGTCAAACGCGGGGCGGCGGCGCGGCAGCCGGGTCATGTCCATGTAAGGTTTCGGGCCCCACCACGCTGCGTTCGGTGGCGGATCCGGGCCCCCGACGGCATGTCCCGCGGTCCCTGCCGGCCGCGTCCGATGCTAGATCCAGCAGGAGCGCTGCTTGAATTGGGACAGTCCACGCTCACGGATTCCGCCGAAACCCGGGTCCGCCGAGATCCTCACGCTCGCCGGGGCTGGATCTGAGCAGGTTCCCTGCTGAAACATGGCCCAGGCCCGGGGCCCGACGGCGGAGGGCGGACGCCGTTACGTTCACCGTCCCCTTCGACGCGCCCGGCCCGCTCCCGGCGGACGATCTGGCCGTGGTCGTGAAGCTGAACGACGGCCGGCGCCGCCCGGTCAGCCCTGCGCCACCAGGTTCCAGAGCACGACCAGCGCTCCGAGCGCGGCGAGCAGGAGCATCTCCCAGGCCCAGCGCGCGTCGCGGCGGGTGCCCCGCGGGACGCCTCGGTAGGCGCTCCACAGGTAGAGGACCAGGGTCAGGAGCGCGGGACCCAGGAGACGCGGCAGGCTCATGGCCCGCAGCGCCGCCGCGGCGATGGCGATGACCGCTGCGTACGAGAGGGCCGCCGCCAGCGCGCCGCGGAGCGTGGGCCCCTGCAGGGCGGCCATGCGGTACCCCAGGATTCCGGCCAGGAGCCCGTCGAGCGCGGCGAGCAGGGCCAACCCCCCCAGTGCAAGGCCGACCACGGGCGCCTCGACGCCCGTCGGGGGTGGCTCCGCCAGGGCCCCGGGGATGGCCGCGGCGATCCCCGCGAAGGTCACGAACGCCAGGATCACGACCAGGCCGAGCAGGGCGGTCCGGTCGGCCGCCGTGGGGCCGCTCGGCCGGGCGAGGATCCGCCGCTCGATCGCGATCGACGAGGCCGCCAGGGACCCGACGGCGACCAGGGCGGGGACGAGGAGGAGCCCGACGGGGACCAGGTGGATGGCGGCCACGGCCCCGATCCCGGTCGCCGCCGGGAGGAGGAGCGCCTCCACCGGGACGCCGAGGTCGACGACACCCGGCAGGGCCTCGTCGGAACCGAGGATCTCCAGCGCGGCGAGACCCAGGGCGACGGCGGCGAGGAGCGCGGCGACCCAGAGCGCCGGACCCTCGGCGAGCCGGCCGATCGCCGAGAGCACGACCGCGATGGTGATCAGCTCCCAGCCGGGGTTGGCGGCCATCCGGCCCGCAGCCCCCAACCGGCCGGCGCTCATCGGACGGCTCGCGCCGCCGGCACCCGCACCCGCCTGGCCCGAGCCCAGCGGCCGCCCGGGCGCTCCGTGGAGGGCCGGGCCGGGGACCAGCG
>CAZVPS010000413.1:0-1827 GCA_964629105.1 uncultured Anaerolineaceae bacterium | reverse complement strand
CCCGGATCGGCCACCGAACGCAGCGTGGTGGGACCCGGAACCTTGCATGGACCGGCCCCGGCTGCTGGCGTCCCGGGTCAGTTGCACCGGGCGCCGCCGCGGGCCCCCGGCCGGGTGGTCCACGGAAGCATCCCATTCCCTGTGCCTCCGCTCATTCCCGGCCTCCATATCAGACGTTGGGATGTGCGTACCGGCGAGAAGGCGGGAAGGCGAGAAGGCTCGCCTTGACGCCGGAGGCAGCCGCCGTGGACGATCGCGGGTATGCACACTACTGGTCGCCTCTGGGATCGCCTCGTGGGGATCCTCTTCCTAGCGATCGTCGCCGGCGCCGTCGTTCTGCTCATCGCCGGGCACGGCATCGCGGTCGGCCTCGGCGCCTTCGCCGGCCTGATCCTCGGCGTCGTCGCCGGCACGCTTGGCTCGCTGTGGCTCTGGCGGGGCTCGGGTCGCTCGATCACGTTTGGGGGCACGCAATGGTCGGCCGAGCAGCCGACGGTTGAGCTCATGGCCGAGATGCGCGAGCTCAGTGAGCTCAGCGCGGTCGACCTCGGCGCGATCCGGTCGGTCACCCCGGTGCTGGCGACGGCCGAGGCCGCCGGGCTCGCTGTTCAGCTCGTGACGATCGAGCACCACGAGGCCGGACTGGCGATGACGCTCGATGTCCGCACCGGACCAGGAGCCTTCCCACCGGCGTCGATGGCCCGAGTCTCGGTCACCGACGACGCCGCCACCGCGTACCGAGCCTCGGCGCAGGGCCAGGGCGGCTGGCCGGGCCAGATCCGCTATCTCGTGGCGGTCATTCCCGCGCCACCGCCTGCGGCGACGCGGCTCGACGTCCGGATCGAGCGCTTCCTCGATCCGTTCCCCGACGGCCGTCGGTCCGCCATCGGCCCGTGGACCTTCGCGGTGCCCTTGCACCCGACCGAGCCCTTCGACGAACCGTAGCGGCCGGGGCTGCTGCGACGGGAACCGACCGCAGCACGGTCCCCGCGCCCCGTCGCGGGGCGCCGTATCCTCGGCCCGTGCAGCGCCGCGGCCGTCGACCCGCCCGGCTTCCGACCGCGCTCGTCGCGGTGGCGTGGCTCGTCGCCGCGTGCACCCTCCCCGGCGAGAGCGCCGTTGCCGGAGCCCCATCCCCGCCGGCCGGAACACCGGCTCCCTCGCCGTCCGCATCCGGCCCGAGCCGGCCATTCCGCCCGACGCCGACCCCGGCCCCCACCTTCGCGACCTGGACGGTCCGGGGCGGCGACACGCTCATCGCCCTCGCGAAGCGCTTCGGGACCACGCCGGAGAGCCTCGCCTACTGGAACCGGGCCCGGTATCCGTCCCTCGACCCGGAGTCGCCTGCCTACCGGCCGAACCGGATCGAGGTCGGCTGGCAACTTTCGTATCTCCCCGGTGCCGTCGTGGACCCTGAGAACCTGCCGCCGGCAAGCGGCCCGCCAACCGACGATCCAGGGCCGGCCGTCTCCGCGAGCCCATTCCTGACGCTCCCGCCGGATGGAGGGGCCGCGCTCGTGGACCGGGGCCCGGCGGGGCTGGCCAGCGTTGCCCTGACGTTCGAGTACGCCGGGGGTCCCGGCGTCGGGCCGGGCGGGGCGGCGGCGATCGTGCAGTGGCTCGCCGCGAGCGGCGTCTCCGCCACCATCTTCGTGGCGGCGGGGGCGCTCGACGACCCGGACGGAGCGGCCGTCCTGCGCCGCCTGGCCGGGTCCGGCTCCCTGGTGGCCGGCCTCCTGGCTCCCGCGGACGACGCCGCACGGCTCGCGGCCGCCCTGCGCGCGGACGATGCCGCCCTCCTGCCGGCGCTGGGCCGGTCGACCGCGC
>CAZVPS010000412.1:0-1829 GCA_964629105.1 uncultured Anaerolineaceae bacterium | reverse complement strand
TCGCTTCTCCTCGACATCGCCCGTTTGTGGGCGACCCGGGGCGACCCGGCGGCGAGGCTCTGGCGCTTCCAGGGCCTGCGCCGGACGCCGAGATCGGCGTGCGGGAGCTCCGCGACCACCTCAGTCGCTACCTGGAGCGGGTCAAGGCCGGCGAGGAGCTGATCGTGACCGAGCACGGCCGGCCGATCGCGCGCCTCGTTGCGCCACGGCCGCGCGACCGCTGGGACGAGCTCGTCGCACGCGGCATGATTCGGCCGGCAATTCATCCGGCCACGGATATCGACATCGACAGCCTTCCGGAGGTTCCCGGCTTCTCGCTGTCCGACTACCTGATCTCGCTCCGCGACGCCGAATACGAGGCGATGAGCCGTGGCCACGACGACCTATCTCGACGCCTCGGCGATCGTGAAGATCCTCCTTCGGGAGGCTGACGCTGGCTCGGCTCGGGAGCTGTGGCGATCGGCGTCGCGGCGCTCGACGAGCGTGGTCGCGTTCGTAGAGGCACGAGCGGCAATTGCAGCCGCCCGGCGGGACGGAAGGCTGACGGTTGCACTCGCGCTCGACCGCCGCGCGGAGCTGGACTGGCGGTGGGAGGAGCTGGAGCCGGTCGGTCTCGACGATGAGGTCCTCGGCCTCGCCGGAGCGATCGCCGACGACGAGGGGCTCCGGGCCCTCGACGCGATCCACCTCGCCACCGCGCTCTACGTCGCGGACGCCCGGACGCTGTTCGTCACCTGGGATCGCCGGCTGGCCGGCGCGGCGAGCCGTCTCGGCCTCGCGGTGGCTCCGGCCGGCCTTCTCTGAGCGACCGATGCCCGAGGGCGATACGCTCTTCCGAACCGCCGCCGGTCTTCGGCCGCACCTGCTCGGCCGGACCGTGACGGCGGCGCGGGCCCGGGTCCCGGGGCCGCAGGTGGAGCGCATCGTGGGGGCGACGATCACCGCGATCGACGCCGCCGGGAAGAACCTCCTCGTCCGGTTCGACGACGGCCTGGAGCTGCGGACGCACCTCCGGATGCACGGGTCGTGGCATCGCTACCGTCGAGCCGAGCGGCGTTGCCGGCGGTGCGGGGCGCTGGTCCGCGCTCGCCGCCACGGCGACCTGCCGCGGACCACGTACTGGTGCCCGCGCTGCCAGGGGGCGGCGGTGCACGGAGAGGAGGGACCCGGTTGACCGAACCCGACGTGGACGTCCGCTGCGGCCGCGACGGCGACCGCTGGCTCTGCCTGGTGCGGGTGCGCGAAGGTCCGTTCGCAACGGAGCACCGGGTGGCGGTCGCCGCGGCCGACCTCGTCCGGCTGGACCCGACCGCGGCCGACCCGGAGCGCCTCGTCCGCACCGCGTTCGCCTTCCTGCTCGAGCGGGAGTCCGCCTCGTCGATCCTGCGCTCCTTCGATCTCCCGGTGATCGGGCGCTACTTCCCGGGCTGGGAGGAAGACGTCCGGGGCCGCCTGGCCGGGTAGGCGGCGCGCCGTACCGCGCCGCCCGCTACCATCGCGGCCATGTGCGAGCTGCTGGCGGTCCGGTCCGACGAGCCCTTTGAGCTGGCCGCCGTCTGGTCGCTCGCCGAGGGCCTCGAGCGCTACGGCCTGGCCGGCTACGGCTGGGGTGCCGCCTGGGTCCGACCCGACGGTTCCCTCGCCGGGTACCGGGCCACGACCGCCTTCCGCGACGACCCCCGCCGGGACGAGGTCGGGCGCACCGAGACGACCGCCGCGCTGGTCCACCTGCGCCGTCCCTCCCGCTTCTCGTGGCTCGGGATGGCGGACACGCAGCCGTTCGTGGAGGGCGCCGGCCGGTTCGCGTTCGCCCACAACGGGGAGCTGGC
>CAZVPS010000411.1:0-1830 GCA_964629105.1 uncultured Anaerolineaceae bacterium | reverse complement strand
GCTCGCCGGTCCGGCCGGCGCTCTGGAACGCGAAGTCGTAGGTCGCGAGGCCCAGCTGGCGGGCCACGAGGGCGGCGGTCCCCGCCAGCTCGTCCGGGTAGGTGTCGCCCTCGGCCACGACGCGTGCCGGGAGGCTGTGGGCGGTGAACATGACGCGGACCCGGGCGGGATCCGGGAAGCGGCGCAGCGCCTCGGCCGTCGTCCTGGCCAGGGCGTCGATGAAGCGCGGCTGGTCGAACCACGAGTCGACGAAGGCCACGGCCGGGGCGGCGTCGCCCAGCGCCGCGAGCGCGGCGTCGACCGCGCGGCGGTAACCCGCCGCGTTCGACGATCGCTGCGGCGCCAGCGCGATCGCCACGAACCGCTCCACGCCGTCCGCGGCCATCCCCTCCACGATCCGGCCGATCCGCGGCTCGATGTGGCGCATCCCCGCGTAGACGCGGACGGGGCACCCGCGGCGGGCCAGCTCGGCCTCCACGGCGGCCCGCTGGAGCTCGACGATTCGCGAGAGGGGCGAGCCGCCGCCGATCGCCCGGTAGCGCCCCAGCAGCTCCTCCAGGAGGTGCGGCGGCGGCGGGTTCCCGCGCCGGATGTCGGTGTAGTAGGCCTCCACCTGGTCGAGCCGGTCGGGGCTCCCGTAGGCCATGAGCAGGACGGCATCGACGGTCATGCGGGGCTCCTCCCGGGGACGTGGTCGTGGACCAGGTCCACGAGGCGGGCGAGCGCGTCCGGGTCCGTGCCCGGAAGGACGCCGTGCCCGAGGTTGAAGACGTGGCCCGGGCGCCCGCCATTGGCGTCGAGGATCGCGCGCGCCTGGTCGGCGACCGCCTCGAACGGTCCGAGGAGGAGCGCCGGGTCCAGGTTGCCCTGCACGGCGCGGTCGCCGACGAGGGAACGCCCCTCGGCGAGGTCGATCCGCCAGTCGAGGCCGATCACGTCGCCGCCGGCGGTCGCCTGCAGCCGGAGGAGCCCCGCGGTGTTGATCCCGAAATGAGTGGCCGGCACGCCCAGCGGGCGCAGCGCGTCGAAGATGCGGGCCATCCACGGGGCGACGGAGAGCGCGTAGTCGCGGGGCGAGAGGCCCCCGACCCAGGAGTCGAAGACCTGGACGGCCTGCGCTCCGGCGGCCACCTGGGCCCCGAGGTAGCGGATCGTCATCTCCGCGAGGGCGTCCATCAGGGCCGCCCAGGCGGCGGGCTCGGCGTGCATGAACGTCTTCGTGCGCAGGAAGTCGCGCGACGGGCCGCCCTCCACGAGGTAGCAGGCGAGCGTGAACGGGGCCCCGGCAAAGCCGATGAGCGGGACCGGCGACGCGGAGCGGATCAGCCCGATGGCGTCCAGGAGGGGGCCCACCGCCGCGGCCGGCTCGAAGTGGCGGAGGCGCGCGACGTCCGCGGCGGACCGGATCGGCGCGGCGACGACGGGACCGCGCCCCTCCACGATCTCGAAGTCGACGCCCAGGCCGGCGAGCGGCGTGGTGATGTCGGCGAACAGGATCGCGGCGTCCACGCCGAGCCGGCGGACCGGCTGGAGGGTGACCTCGGCGCACAGCGGCGCGTCGCGGGTGATCTCGACGAGCGTGGCCCGCTCACGGATGGCGCGGTACTCGGGCAGGGCGCGGCCGGCCTGGCGCATGAACCAGACGGGCGTGACGTCCACCGACGTGCGCCGGCAGGCACGGAGGTAGCGCGTCGCGCGCGGATCGGCCTCGGCGGACGGTGGCACCGGGGTCACCGGCCCAGTGGGCGCCGGCACCGGGGTCACCGGCCCGCCTCCACGGCCGCGAAGGCCGCCGTCGCCGCCAGCAGCGTCTCGTCCAGCTCCGCCTCG
>CAZVPS010000410.1:0-1832 GCA_964629105.1 uncultured Anaerolineaceae bacterium | reverse complement strand
GCGTTCTGGACGCCGAAGGTGATCGGCATTCCCATGGGCAGGTCGCCGTTGAAGTCGAAGCTCGTGCCGTGGGTGAGCCCCAGGGCCGCGGACGCCCGGTAGTTGGCGCCTTTCTGGATGTAGCCCGCACCCGGCACCTGGCCGAAGACGTGGATCGTGTCCCAGCCCCAGGTCTCGCCGATCCTTCGCATGTCGCCGGCGATCCGGTCCAGGACCTCGTCCCAGGTCGCCTCCCGGAACTCGCCGGAGCCGCGCTCGCCGGTGCGGATGAGCGGCGTCCGGATCCGGTCGTCGCCGTAGACGTGGTTGACGTACGCGAGGCCCTTCATGCAGCCGCGCGGGTTGTACGCCGCGTCGGGGTAGTCGGCCGCCTGCTGGATCTTGACGATGACTCCGTCGCGGACGAAGGCGAGCTGGCCGCAGCTGCCCGTGCAGTTCGGCGAGCAGGTGGTCCGCACGACTCGATCGACCGGGAGGCTGGCCGGGACGTCGTAGTCGCGCCCGGACGGCGCCGCGGGCGGGTCAGCGACGGGGAGGATGGTGGCAGCCCCGACCCCGGCGACCGCCCCGGCGGCGCCTTTGAGGAACGTGCGGCGGTCGACGCCCATGGCTAGAAGACCCGCTTCGCGGCGGGGCACCGCGGGTCGAGCATCGCGTGGTCGCGCGCCCCGCAGAGCGCGCACCGGGTGACGCTCGTGCCGTCGGCCGGCGGCCGGACGGCGCGGGCCGCGCCGGTCACCAGGTCGCCGGCGGCGCGCAGGCCACGCTCAACGACCACCAGGGCCGGCACCGCAGCAGCCGCAGCCAGGAGCCGACGACGGGTGAGGCTCATGCCACCCTCCACCTGCGAGAAGACGAGGTCGGGACGCGAGTCGGGCAATGACATAGTAGGCACTCCTCAGGCGTGCCGCGACATCGCCGCCCGCGGGAGCGAGCGCACCGCGGCCCCGATCACCACGCATCTCGCCGGCGTTGCCCTCGCCGGGCTGCCGCGCGACGAGCGCCTCGCGCGCCTCCGGTCCCTCAGCGAGGCGCTGCAGGCCTGATCGCACTCGGGTCCGCGATCAGCGGCCCCGCTGCCCGTTCGACCTCGAAGACGAGGAGCCGCGTGGCGGGGTCGCGCCAGGCGTCCGCGCGAAGCCCGGCCTTCTCGCAGACCGCGTTCAGCATCTCGGTCGCACCCCAGCCCATCTCGGTCGCGACCTGGGGAAGGAGGAGCGCCCGCCGGCCGCGGGCCTCCACGACGATCCCGTCGCGGCCGGGCACGAACGCGGCGGGGTCGACGAGCGGGCGCGGCTGACCGAGCACGCTGACCTCGAGGCGGAGGCCGGCGAGCTCGCGGGCGGCCACCGGCCGGAAGCGCGGGTCGCGCGTCGCCGCCAGGCCGGCGGCCCGGACCACCGCCTCCCCCACGGGCATCTCCGCACCGAGCGTCCCCATGCAGCCGCGGAGGTGGTCGCCGGCGGTGAGCGTGACGAAGGCGTCCGCCGGGATGGACATCTCCGGGCACCCGCGGGGATCCTGGGCGGGCGCGGGCCGCCCGTCGACCGCGGCCACGACCGCGGCCCGAGCCAGGTCGAGCAGGTGGTCCAGCGGGTGCGAATCGGGATCCGGGGCGGGCCGGTGCATCGCGTCCTCCCAGGCCGGCATCGTGCGCGCCCCGGGGTCCACCGGGCCAGTTCCGAACGGGGCCGCCAACACGGGCCGGAGGGCACTGGCCGCGGCCCACCCGCGCGGCAGAGACTCGCCCCGAGGCCATCCGTTCATGTCCACCCTGCCCGTCGCCGGCCGCCGTCGCGCCGCCCCGTCCCCACGGGCCGTCGGCGTGGTCC
>CAZVPS010000409.1:0-1832 GCA_964629105.1 uncultured Anaerolineaceae bacterium | reverse complement strand
ACATGCTGTCGAGGAACAGCGATTTCGTCCGCGTTAGGTCCGCGTGTCGTTGCGCGTCTCGCGGGTGGTGACCGGCGGACCACGGCCCGCGGCCCGACCGCCAGGCTAGATCAGGCCCTGCCGGATCGCGTAAGCCACCGCGTGCGTCCGGTTGCGGAGGTCGAGGCGCGACGTGATGTCGTGGATCACGTTCTTCACCGTCCGCTCCGAGAAGAAGAGGCTGTGCCCGACCTGGGCGGTGTCGAGCCCGTCGGCCAGCAGCCGCAGGACCGCGACCTCGCGCTCCGTCAGCCCGGCGAACGTGAGGCCGCGCGGGTGCAGCACCTGCCGCTGCAGGCGGCCAACCTGGAAGAGGAGCCGGCCCAGGAGGTCCGGCGGGAGGGTCCCCTCGCCGACGGCGGCGGCGGCGATCGCCGATGCGAGGTTGGCCGGCGTCGCCTGGCTGCGGCGCACCACGCCGCTCACGCCTGCCTCGACGGCCGCGAGCAGCCCGGCGTCGTCGACCTTCGCCACCAGGAGCACCACGTGCTCCTGGCCGGTGGCGCGGATCGTCCGGATCTCCCGCGTCGTCGCGTCGTCGACCTCGTCCGCCACGACCACGACGACCCCGGCGGCGCCGGGCTCGACAGCATCCACGACCTCCATCGCGGGCTGGCCCTGCAACTGCGCGGCGAGCCCCGCCCGCGAGACCGGATCGGCGGTCGCGATGGCCACGGTGAGGCGCTCGCTGGGTAGGCTGCGCAGCGCGTGGACGGCGGCGGACGGCGTCATCGGCGGAACCCCCTGGTGCCGGACCGGTCCCCTGCCGGCCACGCGACGGGAGCATGCCGCGGCGGACCTAACGGGCACCTAACGCCCACCTAACGGGCGCCCGATCGGGCAGCCCGCCTGCCCGACCCACCGGCGGCCGGGCTGCCCGCGAGGACCGTTAGCGCGACCTCGAATCCCGCTGGCGCCGGGCGTGAACGGCCCGTACACTCGCGCCCATGGGAGCCTTCGTCACGCTGTCCGAAAAGACCATCGAGGTTCTGCCCGGCGCCGTCGCCACGTGCACGGTGACCGTCAAGAACACCGGGACCGTCGTCGACCAGTTCACCATCGACATCCTCGGCGACGCGGCCGCCTGGACCGCCGCCGAGCCCGCCGCGCTTTCGCTCTTCCCCGGCGCCGAGGAGACCACGACGCTCTTCTTCCGGCCACCCCGGGCCGCGGGGACGCCGACCGGCGAGCTGCCGTTCGGGGTTCGCGCCAGGTCGCGGGAGGACCCGGCCGGGTCCGCGGTCGAGGAGGGCATCCTCGTCGTCGGCGCCTACCAGGACACGTTCGCCGAACTCGTCCCGCGGACCTCGCGCGGCAGCCGGGGGGCCACCCACGAGCTCGCCGTCGACAACCGCGGGAACAGCCGGCTCAACGCCACGGTCACCGCCGGCGACCAGGACCAGCTGCTGGGGTTCGACGTCGAGCCGCCGGGCCTGGTGGTCGATCCCGGGACGGCCGGCTTCGCGAAGATCCGGGTCAAGCCCCGCAAGCGCTTCTGGCGCGGCCAGCCGAAGACCCGGGCGTTCAAGGTCGCCGTCCAGGGCGAAGGCGGGCAGCCCATCCTCCTCGACGGATCGCTCCTCCAGGAGGCGGTCCTGCCGCGCTGGCTCATCCCGGCGCTGCTGGCCGCCCTCATGGGGCTGATCGCGCTGATCGTCATCTGGCTGATGTTCCTCCAGCCGGCCATCAAGAGCGCCGCCACCCAGGCTCTCGAGGACGCCGGGATCACGCCGCTCCCCACGCAGGCCGGCGGCGGGGCCGCCACGCCGAAGCCCGCCACGCCGGCCCCCGCC
>CAZVPS010000408.1:0-1835 GCA_964629105.1 uncultured Anaerolineaceae bacterium | reverse complement strand
GATCTCGATCACCTTCTCCATCCCGCCGTCGCCCAGGACCACCGGGACGCCGACGAAGAGGCCGTCGTAGCCGTACTCGCCCTGGAGGTAGACCGCGCACGGGAGGATCCGGCGCCGGTCGAGCAGGATCGACTCGGTCATCTCCACGACGGAGGCGGCGGGCGCGTAGTAGGCGCTCCCCGTCTTGAGGAGGGCGACGATCTCGGCCCCGCCGTTGCGGGTCCGGTCGACGAGCGCCGCGATGCGCTCCTCCGACAGTAGCTCGGTGATGGGCACTCCGCCCACCGTCGAGTAGCGCGGCAGCGGGACCATCGTGTCGCCGTGGCCGCCCAGGACGAAGGCACGGACGTCGCGCACGGAGACGTCCAGCTCGGCGGCGATGAAGTGCCGGAAGCGGGCCGAGTCCAGAACGCCGGCCATGCCGATCACGCGCTCCCGGGGGAAGCCCGAGGCCTGCATCGCGACGTGGCACATGGCATCGAGGGGGTTCGTGACCACGATGATGATCGCGTTCGGGCTGACGGCGGCGGCCTGCTTGACGACCGAGGCCACGATCCCGGCGTTCTTGGCCATCAGGTCGTCGCGGCTCATCCCCGGCTGGCGCGCCAGCCCCGAGGTCACGATGATGATCTTGCTGCCGGCCGTGTCGGCGTAGTCGTTCGTGCCGGTGATCTTGACGTCGTACCCGACGACCGGAGCCGCCTCGGCGAGGTCGAGCGCCTTGCCCTGCGGCAGCCCTTCGACGATGTCGACGAGCACGACATCCGCAAGGCCCGTCTCGATGATCCGCTGGGCCGTGGTGGCACCGACGTTGCCGGCGCCGATGACCGTGACCTTGCGGCGCGGGGCCTGGTTCATGGGAAGCTCCTCCGGGTTGCAGCAGGGACGCGCAGGGTGGTTGACCCGGATTGTAGGGAGCGCCGCCGATCAGTACGTGACCAGTCGCACCGGGGTCAACGCGAAGTCGCGGGTGTTCCGGGTGAGAACGGCGGCGTTGTCCGTGAACGCGGCCGCCGCGATCAGCGCGTCCGCGAGGCCGAGCGTCCGCCCGAGGGCCCGGGCGTCGGCGCGCCAGCGCCCGGCGAGAAGGGCTGCGTTGGGTCCGGGCTGGACGAATTCGACGGGCTCCAGGAAAGCCTCGAACCGCCGCACGTCGCGGGCACGCAGCCCGGAGCTGACCTCGCAGACGACGATCTCGTTGACGATCGGCTGGTCGCCCTCGGCGAAGATCGCGTCCCAGCGCGCCTCCGCCTCGGAAACGCCCTTGAGGTAGTCGATGACGAAGGCGGAGTCAGCGAGGATCCGCACGATCGGCCTCCGGATCGCTCTCGGCGACACGGCGCGAGTCGGTCGTTGTCAGGTGGCGGTATCGCTCGGGAACGGTGCCCACCGGGATCGGGTCCGGCCCCGGGTCGGTCTCCTCGGCACGGAGCGCGCGAACCCACTCGACGACCATGTCGGACGTCGCCCAGTACGGGTAGTCCTCCGTCTTGAGGATCCCGAACGAGCGGTCCCAGACCTCCTTCAGGTGGTCGCGACGGAGGCGGGCCTTGACGGCCTCGGCCACGTAGCGGCTCCGGTTCCGGGGCCCGGCGATCCGGTCCACCTCGGCGACGAGCTCCGGCGGGAGCATCAGGTTCGTGCGCACAGCCATACGCACAGCATGGCGCACGACCGTGCGCACGTCAAGGGCGGAGAGTGGCGTGGCGGCGTGTGCGCCGTCCGGCTGCCCCGCTGCGCTGCCGTTTTCGGTCAGGCAGCTCAGGGCCTGGAGGGGACGGACGGTGGTGCAGACGGTCGCCCAGGCCCGGAGCGCCGCGGGGCCGGCGTTCCCG
>CAZVPS010000407.1:0-1838 GCA_964629105.1 uncultured Anaerolineaceae bacterium | reverse complement strand
GAGGTTGACACCACCATGGTCGCCGACATCCTTCGCCTGGCCGCGGTGGACGGCTTCGACATCCTGGTACTCGTCTCGGGTGACGCGGATCTCGCGCCGGCCGTCGAGAACGTTCGCTCGCTCGGGAAGAAGGTGTACGTGGCGACGTGGGGGCGGACATCACTTGCCGCCCGACTGCGCCAGGCCGCCTTCGACCATCTCGACCTGCTGGAGGGGCTCGACAAATTCCGGTCCGCCGGACTCTCGAGACTGATCGTGACGACCGCGGCATTGGCGGAGACCGAAGAGCGGCCCCCCGCCTCGTCGACGCCCGTTCGTGAGGCCGAGATCCAGGCAGTTGGAGAGCGGCCTACCCCTTTCGAGGCGCCAACCTTCTCGGAGACGAGCCCCGAGGACGCGAGTGACGCCGCGTTTCTGTTCGAGCTCAGTCGGGCGGAGAGGAAGCTGGGCCAGGGATACGTCGGCGTGAGCTTCTTCCTCAACCGTTGGCGTTCGGACGTACTGGACCCAACGGTGGCAGTGCGCCAAAGGATCCTGGATCGTCTCGTCGACAGGTCGGTCGCCGAGCTGTACGACGCGCCGGATGGTTCGAAGGCGATTCGCAGGGCCAGGTCCGACGCCGCCCAGGCGACGGAAGGGAGTCCGTAGATGAGCGATCGGGTCTGGGTCGACTTCAACTGCAGGGACGACGACGGCTTCGTTCCGGCGTCTCGGCGGCGGCCGGCGCGTGTACCTGCCGTTGGCGCGACCGTCGACACGATCGACGACGAGGACAATCGGTGCCTCGCGCGTGTGATCCGGGTCGGCCCATCGGTCATCACGCTCGATCCGTTGTGGGTCACGTTCGTCGGCCATGCGGAATCCCGGGCGCTCCTTCCACCCGGTTGAGGACCTGATCGGCAGCGCGCGATCGGCCGCTCGTTCCGGAGATGGAGCTGTTCATCTGGCCAGGATCGTCCATGCTTGACTCGTTTGACCAATCTGACCTATCTTCCGGGCATGAGCGACGCCATCGTCCCCACCAGCGACTTCTCGCCCGCGAAGGCGCGTCTATCCGACGTCATGACCCAGGTGTTCCATGGGCATCAGCCGCAGCTCGTGTCGCGACATCGCGGCAAGGAGCAGATGCTCCTCGTGCGGCCCGACGATCTCGTCGCGATGCTTGCCGATCAGCATCTCGAGGTGCGGGCGGTCTATGACGGGGACGAGGTGACGTTGCGCGTCCCCGATATGGGAGTCCTGGGCTTCGGGGAGACGCTCGACGAAGCGACCGAGGACCTGTTTGTCGAGCTTCGCGCCTACGCTGCCCGCTTCTTCCGTGAACCCGCCCGGTTCATGGCGACGAGTCGCGCGACCCATGCCGGCGTACTGCTGCGGTTCGCGCTCTCGACCGAGGAGGCGCAGCGGCGGATGCTCAGCGACGTCGTGGAGCCTGGGCCAGCACCCGCGCTCGCCGTTGCCGGGTGAAGACGTCCTCCCGGGACGAGATCCTCGCGTTTCTCAAGTTCGATCGCTGGAGCGAGGACCGCGCAACGGGGCACGACTTCTTCGAGAAGATCCTGCCCAACGGCGAAATCCTCCACACCTATACGTCCTGGTCACGGAGCAAGACGATCAGCCCGGGTCGCTTCAAGGTGATCCTGTCTGATCAGCTCCGTGTCGGCGAGGCGGAGTTCTGGGAGGTCCTGCGGACCAGGGAACCGGCGACGCGGCCGAGTCCCGCGCCTGAGCTGCCGCCGGCCTCGATTCCGATGTGGATCGCCGAGGCGCTCGAGCGAGAGGTCGGGCTGAGCCGCGAACAGATCGCCGATCTCGACGAGCGTGACGCGCGGGCGCTG
>CAZVPS010000406.1:0-1842 GCA_964629105.1 uncultured Anaerolineaceae bacterium | reverse complement strand
TCGAGCCGTCCGTCCAGCAGATCGTCGACACGATCAAGGACACGATCGAGGAGACCCCGCCCGAGCTCGTCGCCGACATCATGGACCAGGGGATCGTGCTCGCCGGCGGCGGCGCCCTCCTCCTCGGCCTCGACCGGCGCGTCGCCGAGGCGACCCAGATGCCGGTCCACGTCGCCGACGATCCGCTGACCTGCGTGGCCCGGGGCACCGGGGTCGTCCTCGAGGAGCTGGACCGGATGAAGCGGGTGCTCGTCGCGGACACCTACTCGCGGCCGCTCCGCTAGGGGACCGGGAATGACCGGCCGGCTCGCCGGCTACGGGCACCGCGCTCCGCGGATCGCCCGCCGCCGCGCGATCACGTTCTCCGTCCTCGTCGGGGTCTCGATGATCCTGATGCTCGCCAGCGCCACGGCCCCGGTCGCAGAGCTGCAGCGCGGCGTCGCCTTTGCCCTGGCGCCCTTCGCCGAGGCCGTGAACGGGGTGGGGCGCGAGGTGCGTTCGGTCGTGGATGCCGCCGCGGAGATCGACCGGCTCCGCCGCGAGAACGCCACGCTCCACGCCGAGAACGACCGCCTGGACCAGCGCAACCGGACCCTCGACGCCCTCGCGGTCGAGAACGAGCAGCTCACCGCGCTCCTGGCGATCCGCAACACCCTCGACTACTCCACCGTGGCCGCGCGGGTGATCTCGCGCGAGCTGGCCGACGTCAACCGGGTCGTGATGATCGACGCCGGGAGCGAGGACGGCCTCGCGATCGGCGACGTCGTCATCGGGGCGGGCGGCGCGCTCGTGGGCCGGGTGACCGAGCTCGGCGCCTCGGCGGCCCGGGTGACGCTCATCAACGACCCGGCCTCGACCGTCATCGGCGAGATCGTGGGGAGCCGGGCCACCGGCGAGGTGGTGGGCGACCTCGGCGGGGCGCTGATCATGGGCAAGATCGACGCGACCCAGCAGGTTGCCCTCGGCGAGGAGGTCGTCACGGCCGGGCTCACCCTCGGCGCGGCGGTCCGCTCGCCCTACCCCAAGGGCCTGGTGATCGGGCGGATCATCGACGTGACGCGGGACCCGAACGCGGTCGTCCAGACCGCCTTTGTCGACCCGGCGATCGACCTGGGCCGGCTGGAGGCGCTCCTGGTCATCACCGACTACGAGGGCGGGATCCCCGGCGGCGACCTCCTGCCCACCGACGACCTGAACCCCGACGGAACCCTCCCCGACTCGGAGCAGCCGTTCGCGACGCATGCCCCGACGCCGCGCCCCACCGCCCGCCCGACGACGCGACCCTGAGGCGGGTTCCGGCTGCTACGATCGCCGGACGATGAAGGGCCTCATCCTCGCCGGCGGGACGGCGACCCGCCTCTTCCCGCTCACGATCGTCACGAACAAGCACCTCCTGCCGATCTACGACCGGCCGATGATCTACTACCCCCTGGAGACGCTGGCGGGGATGGGGATCCGGGAGGTCCTCGTGATCGTCGGAGGCAAGAGCGTCGGCGACGTCGTGGAGCTCCTCGGCGACGGCGCGCACTTCGGCCTCAGCCTCACCTACCGCTACCAGCGCGGCGCTCTCGGGATCGCCCACGCCATCGGCCTGGCCCGCGAGTTCGTCGGGGGCGACGCCTTCTGCTGTGTCCTGGGCGACAACATCCTGAACGGCCCGGCACTGGAGCCGCTCGCCCGGGAGTTCGAGGCGGGCCCCTGGGGCGCCGGAACCCTCCTCTACCGGGTGCCCGACGCGGAGCGCTTCGGGGTCGCCGAGCTGGACGCCGCCGGGCAGGTCGTGGGCTTCGAGGAGAAGCCGGTGGCGCCCAAGAGCGACCTCATCCCGATCGGGGTCTACTT
>CAZVPS010000405.1:0-1855 GCA_964629105.1 uncultured Anaerolineaceae bacterium | reverse complement strand
CCAGCCGCCGTCGCCGTCCACGACGACCTGGGCCGGGCGCTCCTCCTCGAGGAGGGTCAGGATCGGCTTCGACGTGGGCGTCGCGCCGAAGCGGAGGACGAGACCCGGGACGTGGGCCGCGCGCCACGGACCGGGACGCAGGAGCTGGTCCCCGCGCGCGACCACCCGGGCCCGGTCGTGCGGGCCGCAGCGCGCGAGCGAGAGCGGGTCGGCCAGGATCGGCCAGTCGAGGGCGGCCGCGAGACGGCCGAGCGCCGCCGGGAGGGCGGGGTCGTCCTGCGGGCCGGCGACGATGAGGCCGCGCTCCACGGAGGCGAGGCGCCGGGCGAGGCGCTCGATCTCCTCGTGGGCGAGCACGCGCCGGCCGGTGATCACCGTCGTGGGCGGCTCGCCGTCGAGCGGCCCGAGCGGGCCGAGCGGGCCGTCGGGCACGAGCGGCTCGCGGAACGGGACGTTCAGGTGGACGGGGCCGGCCGGCCCGGCGAGCGCCGTCGCCACCGCCCGCGCTGCGACGGAGCGAACGTGGCGCGCCGTCACGTCCTCCCCGTCGAGGAGCGGCAGCTCGGCGAACCATTTCGCATGGCTCCCGAACAGGCGGACCTGGTCGATGGCCTGGGCGGCCCCCCGGTCGCGCAGCTCGGCCGGCCGGTCGGCCGTGAGGAGGACCAGCGGCACCCGGCCGAGCGAGGCCTCGACGGCCGCCGGGAGCAGGTTGGCCGCCGCCGTGCCCGATGTCGTCAGGACGGCGACGGGCCGTCGCCCGGCCTTCGCCATGCCCAGGGCGAAGAAGCCCGCGCTCCGCTCGTCGAGCAGGACGCGGACCGTGATCCCCGGGTGGGCGCGGAGGGCGAGGGCCAGTGGCGTGGACCGCGACCCGGGGCAGACGACGGCGTCGGCGACGCCGGCACGCACCAGCGCGTCGACGAAGCCGCGGAGGGCCATGAGGTCGGTCACCGGACTGCCCTGCCGGTCATCGGTCGCCATCCTCCAGGCGCCCCATCGCCGAGACGACGGGTCGCAGCTTGATCCGCGACTCCTCCCACTCGCGCGCGGGGTCGGAGTCGGCCACGATCCCGCACCCCGCGAAGAGCGTCGCCCGCTGCCCGTCGAGGAGCCCGCAGCGGAGGGCCACCATCAGCTCGCCGTCGCCGTCCGCGCCGAGCCAGCCCACGGGCCCCGCGTACCAGCCACGGTCGAAGCCCTCGTGCTCGGCGATAAGGGCGAGCGCCGTGTCGCGCGGCTCGCCACCGACCGCGGGCGTCGGGTGAAGTCGCTCGGCGAGGGCGAGGATCCCGGTCTCTTCGCGGAGGACGCCCTCCATCGGCGTGACGAGGTGCTGGACGTCGCGCAGGGCGAGGATCCCCGGGGCGGGTGCGACGTGGAGCCGCTCCACGATGGGGCGAAGGGCGGCGCGGAGCATCGTGACGACCACGGCGTGCTCCTCGCGATCCTTGTCGCTGGCCAGGAGCCCGGCCGCCAGCCGTGCGTCCTCCGCGGGTTCCGCGCCGCGCGGCGCGGAACCCGCAATCGCCCCCGTGCGGAATGCCCGGCCTTCGGTCCGGGCCAGCCGCTCCGGGGTGGCGCCCAGGAACGTGACGCCGTCGCGGACGAAGGCGAAGGTCGTGCTCTCCGGCCCGGCCGCGGCGAGGCGCCGCAGGGCGTTGACGGGATCGAGCTCCAGGGACGAGCGCAGGGCGACGCGCCGGGCGAGGACGACCTTGTCGAGGCGGCCGCGTCCCACGGCGCCCGCGAAGAGGCCGACGAGCCTGTCCCAGGCGACGCGGTCGGGCCGCTCCCCCGTGGTGGCGAGGGGGGCGCCGGCCGGGCGGGCCACCAGCGCGCCGGCCGCGGGTGC
>CAZVPS010000404.1:0-1859 GCA_964629105.1 uncultured Anaerolineaceae bacterium | reverse complement strand
TCACCGCGGGCGTCCTCATCACCCACGGCGGGAAGGTCGTCCAGCCGGCGACCGCGAAGCTCCTGGAGCCCGCCCCCGCGGCCGGAGGCGCCCCCGCATGACCGACCTGCTCTTCCCCTTGACGATCTTCGTCCTGGCGATCCTCGTCGGGTTCGAGGCGATCGCCAAGGTCCCCGCAACCCTGCACACACCGCTCATGTCCGGGGCGAACTCGATCCACGGGATCGTCCTCGTCGGCGGCATGATCATCGCCGCCGAGGCGAAGGATCCGCTCGGCTACGTCCTCGCCTTCGTGGCAATGGCCTTCGGCGCGATGAACGTCGTCGGCGGCTACGTCGTCACCGACCGGATGCTCCAGATGTTCAAGAAGAAGCCCGCGGCTCCCAAGACCGCCGGCAGGTCCTGACGGGGGCCGCGGTGGACATCGGGACCCTCGTCTACATCGCCCAGATCGGCGGCGCCGTCTGCTTCGTGCTGGGCCTCCACCTCATGAACTCCCCGGCCACCGCGCGCAACGGGAACCTCCTCTCCGCCGGCGGCATGGTCGTGGCCGTGGTGGCCACGCTGGTCAGCCTGGTGACCAGCGACGGCGGGATGGACGCCGTCGCCTGGGTGATCATCGTCGTCGGCTTCGTGGTCGGCGGCGGCCTGGGCCTCTACACCGCCCGCAACGTCCAGATGACGGAGATGCCGCAGCTCGTCTCGCTGTTCAACGCGGTCGGCGGCGGCGCGGCTGCCCTGGTCGCGATCGAGGACTTCCTGAAGCTTTCCGGCGCGGCCGGGGCGCCCGTCTCCACGACCGTCTTCGTGGTCCTCGACGTCGTCATCGGCGCGGTCACCTTCACCGGCTCGCTCATCGCCTCAGGCAAGCTGATGGGGCTCATTCCCGGCAAGCCGATCATCTTCCCGGGGTCCCGGATCCTGACCGTCGTCCTGGCCGTCGTGACGGTGGCGGGCACGGCTCTCCTGGTCCTGGGCGCCGCGGGGACGGTGACGCTCGGCGGCACGGTCTCCGTCGTGCTCCTCGGCGTAATCCTGGCGGCCGCCCTCGTCTTCGGCGTCACGATGGTCCTGCCGATCGGCGGGGCCGACATGCCGGTCGTCATCTCGCTCCTCAACGCGTTCGCGGGCACGGCCGTGGCGATGGCCGGCTTCGTCCTGGACAACCCGGTGCTGATCATCTCGGGCGCCCTCGTCGGCGCGTCGGGCGGCATCCTGACCAAGCTCATGGCCGACGCCATGAACCGCTCGATCCTGAACATCATGATCGGCGGCTTCGGCGGCGGCGAGGGGACGACCGCGGCGGGTGGCGCCGGGGGTCCCGGCGGCTCTGTCCGCTCCATCGGCGCCGACGACGTGGCGATCCAGCTGGTCTACGCGAGCAACGTGATCGTGGTGCCGGGTTACGGCCTCGCCGTCGCCCAGGCTCAGCACGCGGTCCGCGAGCTGGCCGAGCTCCTCGAGGCGCGGGGCGTCCACGTCTCCTACGCCATCCATCCCGTGGCCGGCCGGATGCCGGGGCACATGAACGTCCTCCTCGCGGAGGCCAACGTGCCCTATCCGCTGCTCAAGGAGATGGACGAGATCAACCCGGAGTTCGACCGCTGCGATGTGGCCCTGGTCATCGGGGCCAACGACGTCACGAACCCGGCGGCCCGCCGGCCGGGCAACCCGGTCTCGGGCATGCCGATCCTCAACGTCGACCATGCGAAGTCGATCATCGTCATCAAGCGGTCCATGGGCCGCGGCTACGCCGGCATCGACAACGAGCTGTACGTTAATCCCAAGACGGGGATGCTCTTCGCCGATGCCAAGGCGGGCCTCGCGGACCTCGCGGCCGCGGTCAAGGCGCTGTAGCG
>CAZVPS010000403.1:0-1867 GCA_964629105.1 uncultured Anaerolineaceae bacterium | reverse complement strand
CGCCTTCTTCCAGGCCCGCGAGGCGGCCAACCCGTACTACCTGGCCGTGCCGGGGATCGTCCAGGAGGTGATGGACGATCTCGCCGAGAAGACCGGCCGCCGCTACGGGCTCGTGGATTACCACGGCGCCCCGGATGCGGAGCGGGTCGTGGTCGTCATGGGCTCGGGCGCCGGCGCCGTCGCCGAGACGGTGGACACGCTGGTCGCCGCCGGCGAGCG
Organism: uncultured Anaerolineaceae bacterium; assembly: GCA_964629105.1. Lineage (GTDB taxonomy): Bacteria > Chloroflexota > Limnocylindria > Limnocylindrales > CSP1-4 > CTSoil-043. The sequence continues at coordinate 1,648 of CAZVPS010000403.1, read as the reverse complement.
CGTCGGGATGCTCCAGGTCCGGCTCTTCCAGCCGTTCCCCACCGACGAGCTCTTCGCCGCCCTGCCCCGGACCGTGCGCGGCATCGCCGTGCTCGACCGGACCAAGGAGCCCGGCGCGGTCGGCGAGCCGCTCTACCAGGCGATCGTGACGGCCCTCGCCGAGCGCATGGACAGCGACGAGCCGCCCTTCGCGACGGCGCCCCGGGTGATCGGCGGCCGCTACGGCCTCTCCTCCAAGGAGGTGACGCCGGGGATGATCAAGCCGGTCTTCGACGAGCTCGCGAGCGAGCGGCCGAAGCGGCACTTCACCGTCGGCATCTACGACGACGTCACCCGTCTCAGCCTCCCGATCGACACCGAGTTCCGACGACCGCGCCCCGAGGGCGAGGTCCACGCCCTCTTCTTCGGGCTCGGTTCTGACGGCACGGTCGGGGCGAACAAGGCCTCGGTCAAGATCATCGGCGAGGGGACGGACCTCCACGCCCAGGGCTACTTCGTCTACGACTCCAAGAAGTCCGGCGGCATCACGGTCTCGCACCTCCGCTTCGGGCCGGTGCCGATCCAGTCGACCTACCTGATCGACCGAGCGGACTTCATCGCCTGCCACCAGTTCGGCATCCTCGAGAAGGCCAGGATCCTGGAGTACGCCAAGCCGGGCGCCACCTTCCTGCTGAACTCGCCCTACGGGGCCGCCGAGGTCTGGGATCACCTGCCCGGCGCCGTGCAGCAGCAGCTGATCGACAAGGCGATCGACCTCTGGGTGATCGACGCCTTCGCGGTTGCCACCGAGGTGGGGATGGGCAACCGGATCAACACGATCATGCAGCCGTGCTTCTTCCACCTCTCCGGCGTCCTGCCGGCCGACGACGCGATCGCGCGCATCAAGGAGTTCGTGGAGAAGACGTACGCGAAGCGCGGCCAGGCGGTCGTCGACCGGAACTTCGCGGCGATCGACCAGTCGATCGCCCGCCTCTCGCGGGTGCCCCTGGGCGCCGCGGCGACCGGCGCCGCGATCCCGGCCCTCGTGCCGGACGACGCGCCGGACTTCGTCCGGAACGTGACGGCGGTCCTCATGGCCGGCGGCGGCGACCAGCTGCCCGTCAGCGCCTTCCCGGTGGACGGGACGTTCCCGACCGGGACGACGAAGTACGAGAAGCGGGCGATCGCCCACGAGATCCCGATCTGGGACCCCTCCATCTGCATCGACTGCGGCAAGTGCGCCATGGTCTGCCCCCATGCCGCCATCCGCATGAAGGTCTTCCCGACCGCCGCGGTCGACGGCGCGCCCGGCGGCTTCCAGAGCAAGGACTTCAAGTCGCGGGACGTGCTCGAGCACCGCCTCACGATCCAGGTCGCCCCCGACGACTGCACCGGCTGCGGCGTCTGCGTGGACGTCTGCCCGGCCAAGAGCAAGACCGAGGTCCGCCACAAGGCGATCAACATGGAGCCCGCCGCGGACCACCGCGACGCGGAGCGGCCGCGCTGGGAGTTCTTCCAGGCGATCCCGCTGCTGGACCGCAGCCTCATCGCCCACGACACCGTGAAGGGCTCCCAGGTGCTGGAGCCGCTCTTCGAGTTCTCGCTTGCCTGCAGCGGCTGCGGCGAGACGCCGTACCTCAAGCTCGTCTCCCAGCTCTTCGGCGACCGG
>CAZVPS010000402.1:0-1880 GCA_964629105.1 uncultured Anaerolineaceae bacterium | reverse complement strand
AGCCAAGCGCAAGAAGGCCACCCGCCAGCAGGGTTAGCCGCCGGGACCGGCGGCCCGGGGCCACGCGTCGCCCCACATCCGTCGCCGGTCCACCTGCTTCCCCGGCCCGTTCCCGGGCCCCGGAGGCCCATCGCAGCCGGCTCGCCGTCTCCACGGCGGGCCCCGGCGGAGGAGCCAGCCCGGTGTCCCTACGAGATCGACTCCACGAGGAGATGACGGCCGCCACGCGGTCCGGTGACGCGCTGCGCCGCGACACCCTGCGGATGGTCTGGAGCGCCGTCTACGCGATGGAGAAGCGCGACCACGCCACCCTGACCGACGACCAGGCCCTGGCCGTCCTGACTCGCGAGGTCAAGACCCGCCGCGAGTCGGTCGAGGCCTACCGGAAGGGCGGCCGCGAGGATCTCGCTGCCAAAGAGAAGGCCGAGATCACGATCGTCGCCGGCTTCCTGCCCGCGGCACTCTCCGAGGCCGAGATTGCCGCCCTCGTCGACGAGGGGATCGGCGCGCCCGGCGCCGTGTCTGCTCGCGACTTCGGGAAGGTGATGGGCTGGCTCAGCCCGCGCACCCGCGGCCGGGCTGCCGGCAAGGTCGTCTCCGGCCTGGTCGCCGCGGCTCTCGCCCGGGCGGACCTCGCCGCCCACGACGGCGGCGGGCACGGAGGCGTCGGCCGGGGCTGACGCCTCCGCCGACGAGTCCCGCCGTGCTTTCCCGACGCCTCGACCGCGTCGCCGCCTTCACGCGGCGCGACGCCGTGCGCCTCGCGGTGGCCGCCGTGCTGCTGATCACGGGCCTGACCGCGGTCCTCTCCATCGACGACCTCCCGCGCGCCGTCGACCTCTCCCCGGGCGATCTCGCGACCACCGACGTCCGCGCTCCCCGGACGCTCGTCTTCGAGAGCGAGACCGAGACCGTCGCGGCCCGTCAGGCGGCGCGCGATGCGGTCCCGCCCCAGTACGACTACAAGGCGGAGACGGCCGCCGCCCTGACCCGCCGGCAGCTGGACGCCCTGGCGGCCGTGCTGGCGCCCGTCGACGCCGCGTTCGCCGCCGAGGTCACGCCGGAGGAGCGGCAGGCGGCCCTCGCCGCCGTCCTCCCCGGGCTGTCGACCGACGCCCGGAAGACGCTCGCGGCGCTCGCTCCCGAGCGGTGGGCCCTGGCCGGCGCCGAGGCGACCCGTGTCCTCGGCCTCGTCCAGCGCGACCCGCTCCGGGACGCCGAGCTGGAGGCCGCGCGGCGGAACCTCGGCGAGCGCTTCTCGGCGGCCCTCACGGACGACGAGCGCGGCCTGGCGACGGCGATCGTTGCGCCCCTCCTCGTTCCGAACGCCACCTACAGCGAGGCGCTCACGACGGACGCCCGCGACGCGGCCGCGGCCGCCGTCCCGCCCGTGGCCTACACGATCCGGCAGGGCGAGGTCATCGTCGATGCCGGCAAGCAGGTGACGGCCCTCGAGATCGCGAAGCTGGAGGCGTTCGGGCTCACCGAGGCGCGCCTGGACGTCGCCCGCCTGGCCGGCTGGTTCCTGCTCGCGGCGCTCGTCGTCGTGCTCCTGCTCGCCTGGACGTGGCGATACCGGCAGGAGCTCTGGCACCGGGCGCGGGCGCTGGCGCTTCTCGGCCTCGTGCTGCTCGTCACCGCCCTCGCCTACAAGCTCACGGCCGGCCGCTCCATCATGCCCTTCTTCGTTCCCGGCGCCGGCGCCTCGATGCTCGTCGCGATTCTCCTCGGGGCGGGTCCCGCCACGATGATCACGGCGATGCTGGCCATCCTCGCCGGGGCCGCGAACGGGCTCTCGCTGGAGATCGCCGCCTACGTCTTCATTGGCGGCATGACCGGCGTCATCGCCGTCCGCCGCGGCGACCGGGTCGGCGTCTTCC
>CAZVPS010000401.1:0-1899 GCA_964629105.1 uncultured Anaerolineaceae bacterium | reverse complement strand
AGTCGCCGGAGCGTCAGGGGTGGATCACGACCGGCGTGCCCAGGCGAAGGAGAGGGACCAGCCGGCGGAGGGCGGCCGCCGACACCCGCACGCACCCGGCGCTCACCGACCGCCCGATCGAGGCTGGGTCGTTCGTCCCGTGGATCGCGAGCTGGTTCCCTCCGGTCCAGCCGGCCGGGAGGTTCGGCTGGATGCCCGAGATGCCGAAGGCGTATGTCCCAAGCCCGCCGCCAGACGGGAACGACACGCGGTCGGTGACGAAGTAGCGGCCGGTCGGAGTCGGTGAGGACGGCGCGCCGATCGCCGCGCGCGTTCCGAAGAGGACCCGGCCGCGCCGCTCGACCACGACCCGGTGCCTGGACAGGTCGACGTCGACCTGGAGGAAGGTGGATCTGCCCTGGAGGCCGCGGAGGGGGATCCAGCCCATCGTCCCCGTCGCGCTGTAGGGGACCGCGAGTTCGCCGAACCGTCCGTCGGGACTCAGGCGCTGCACCCAGGCGACGGTCGGGGTCCGGTAGTACTTCGAGCCGGCCGGGAGGATGCCCACGACCCTTCCGTGCCCGGGCCGCGCGCGCATCGCGAAGTCGTGCGTGATCCCGACCAAGAGGGAGGGTGCCGACGGCGGCTCGCTCGGGCGCGGGTGGGCAGCGGTGGTCGTCGGGGCGGTCTCCGGCGGAAGATCGGCGCCGGGGCCGGATCGCGCGCTCGTCGCGTGGGTCGTCGGCCTCGTGATCTCGTCGTGGCTCCGCGCCGCCGACGCGAGGGGAAGGCCGAGGGCAAGCACGGCGGCCACAGCTGCGACGAGCACCGAGCCTCGAAGAGAGGTCGCCCTCATGGCCCGCATATCGACCCGGCGCCGCGCGGGCTGAAGCCCTTGCACGCGGATGGGTCGAAGCACCGAACCGCGTCGCGTAGGTGGGCGTCGGCGCCCGCAGCGTCCGGTGACCGGAGCCAGGCAACTCCTGGAGCCCGCCGTTTGCAGCCAGGAGGCGATGGAACGGGGTCGCGGCCCTAACGCCCGAACAGACCCCAGGCTCGCCTGGCCTCCCTTTCTGTCGCGTACACGTGGCAGATGCCCCGGAAGCATCTCCGCACCCGCTCGGTTTGATCGGCGGGTGTCTCAACAAGCGCCCAGGTGGCTCCGTTGCCGAACCGATCCAGGATCACGACCCCAGCCAGCTGCTCGAGACACGCGAGATCCGGCTCCATGCCGACGATGAATCTGTGCCTTGCCACGGGCTCCGTTCTTCGCAGAAGGGGAAGGAACGGCGTCCACGCAGGTACCATCGCCGTTCCCCCATCTGGGTATCGGTCGGAAGGCCGACGGGCTGAAGCCCACGTCGTGGAAGTCGGACCTCGACCGTCCGCGACAAGGAGCAGGGCTATCCCGTGTCCCCCTGAAGCTGTCCCTATGACGCGCCTCGCGAGTGGTGCGACATCTTCGACCAGGAGTGGGGCCGCATCCTCTACACGATGAAGCGTGGGGCGCGGGCGAGGGTCTCGGCGATCGTGATCGAGGACACCGGCCTCGACGAGGTCGACAAGTACCACCTCGAGCACCTGAAGAACGCGGTCGCCGCCGCGAACGACCGATACCGCGAGTACCTGAAGAAGGTCGAAGCGGAGGAGGTCCGCCGTCAGGAACAGGAAGCGCAGACCCAGGCCCAGCTCGACGACCTCGGGAACCGCCTGAAGTTCGACGAGTAACGGCCGCCGTAGGATTCCTGCCGATGACGGAGTTCAGGACCCTCGGAGGTGAACCGCGTCCGCCGACGTGGATCGAGCGCGAGCGATTCGCGCTCCTGCGAGAGCGCGGCCCAGAGGTATCCGGGACGCTGGAACCCGAAGGCTCGACGTGGCCACCGGGCCTCAGGAGGATCCGGTCGTGGCGCGATCCTT
>CAZVPS010000400.1:0-1904 GCA_964629105.1 uncultured Anaerolineaceae bacterium | reverse complement strand
CAGAAGGGCGGGAAGACGAGCCCGATCGCGAGCCCGAACCCGGTCATCCAGATCGCGAGGTCGACGAAGACCTTCGAGGTGAGGTGCGGCATGGTGGGCTCCGGAACGGCTGGACGGGACGTGCAGCCGCACCATGCGCCGGCCGCGGTCCCGGGCACAGGACGCGATGGTCCGGGGTGGTCCGGTACGGTCGGCGGCCGGATGGACGCGACGGGCCGACGCGCAGCGGCGCATCATCTCTCCATGCGACGCTGGAACGGCTGGGGCGAGGAGTCCATCACCGACGAGTTCCCGACCGGCGGAGCGGCCGCGATCGAGCGCGTGGTCGGGGCGGCGACGCCGCCGCGCGACGCGACCCTGGCCCACGTGATCAGCGGCGTCCCGGCGACCCGCCTGCCGCGACACCGGCTGGTCGCCGACGACCCCGAGGTCCGCGTTCGCCATACGCGGGGCCAGAGCCTCCCCGACTGGGTGGCGCTCCGCACGGGACGGCCCGGCGCGGTCCCGGACGGCGTCGCCTTCCCGAACGACGCGGGCGAGGTCCGCGAGCTCCTCGCCTGGGCCGAGGCCGTCGGGGCGCGCGTGGTGCCGTACGGGGGCGGGACGAGCGTCGTCGGCGGTGTGACACCCGCGGCTGACGGTGCGCCGTGGCTGACCATCTCGCTGGCGCATCTCGCCGGGCTGCGTGCGCTGGACGACGCGAGCCTGCTGGCCACGTTCGGGGCCGGCACGGCTGGACCGGACGTGGAGGCCGCGCTCCGCGCCCGGAACCTGACCCTCGGGCACTACCCGCAGAGCTGGGAGCTCTCCACCGTCGGCGGCTGGGTGGCCGCCCGCAGCTCCGGCCAGCAGTCCGCCGGGTACGGGCGGATTGAGGCCCTCTTCGCCGGCGGGACCGTGGAGGCGCCGGCCGGGACGCTGGAGATGCCGCCGCACCCGGCCTCCGCCGCCGGTCCGGACCTGCGGCAGGCCATCCTGGGCAGCGAAGGCCGGCTGGGGATCCTCACCGAGGCCGTGCTACGCGTGGCGCCGCTCCCAGAGGTCGAGGCCTTCCCGACGCTCTTCCTCCCGGACTGGGAGCGGGCGCTCGCGTTCACGCGCGCCCTCGCCCGGGCGCGCCTCCCGCTCGCCCTCGTGCGCACGTCCACGCCCGCCGAGACCTGGACGAACCTCGCCCTCGCCGGGCACGAGAGGACGCTCGCGGCACTGCGGCGGTATCTCACCGCCCGGGGCGTCGGACCGGGGCGCTGCCTGGTCCTCCTGGGGCTCGTCGGGCGGCGGCGCGTGATGGCGGCCACGTTCGCCGAGGTCCTCGGGATCGCCCGCTCGTACGGCGCGGTGCGGGCGCCGGGGACGTTCGGGCGCCAGTGGCATCGCAACCGCTTCCGCACGCCGTACCTCCGCAACACCCTGTGGGAGGCCGGCTACGCGATCGACACGCTCGAGACGGCGGTCGCCTGGGACCGTGTCCCGGCGATGGCGGCGTCGCTCGCCCCGGCGATTCGCCACGGCCTCGACGACGAGGGCGAGCGGGTCCACGCCTTCACCCACCTGTCCCACGTCTACCCGACCGGGAGCAGCCTCTACACGACCTTCATCTTCCGCCTCGCCGACGACCCGGACGCGACGCTGGCCCGCTGGCGCCGGCTCAAGGCGACGGCGTCGGAGGCGATCGTCCGGCTGGGCGGCACGATCAGCCACCAGCACGGGGTCGGGACCGACCACGCGGCCTACCTCGCCGCCGAGAAGGGGGAGCTGGGAATGGCGGCCCTGGGCGACCTGGCGCGGCGCTTCGACCCGGCCGGGATCATGCACCCCGGCGTCCTGCTGCCGGGCGGGACGCCCGCCGGCGCCGGCGCCTCCTCCGGCGAGACCGCGTGAACGCGCCATCCGGCCCCGGCCGC
>CAZVPS010000399.1:0-1918 GCA_964629105.1 uncultured Anaerolineaceae bacterium | reverse complement strand
GCTGCGCTGCTCCTGGCGACGGGGCGCGACCCGGACGTGCGGTCGTGGCGGACGAGCGCCGCGGGATGAGCGACGGCGGAGCGTCCTTCGAGGTGGTCGTCGGTGCCGACGGGCGGACCCGCGTCTCGTCGGGCGGGCCGTGGGAGGAACGGTATGGGTACGCCCGGGCGCTCGTCGCCGGGGACGCGTGCTTCGTGGCAGGGACCACGGACGCCGGGCCCGACGGCTGCGCCCGCCATCCCGGCGCGGGCGAGCAGGCCGACGCGATCTTCGCGGTGATCACGGGCTCGCTGGAGGCGGCCGGCTTTGTGCTCGCGGACGTCGTGCGGACCCGGATGTACGTCATGAACCAGGCCGACATCCCGGCGATCGCCGAGGCTCACGGCCGCTGGTTCGGCGAGATCCGGCCGGCGGCGACGCTGGTCCTCGTGAGGGGCCTCATCGACCCGACGCTCCGGGTGGAGATCGAGGCGGAGGCGCGCCGGCGCTGAGGGGCGCCGGGACGCGGAGGTGCGGAGGCCATGCACGTCGGAGCGTTTCTCCGGCCGGCGATCCTTCCCGCGTACGCAACGAGCGCCGTCCGGATGCTGCGGCGGGCGGCGCGGGGGCACGTCCGCCACCGGGGCACCGCGGCGAGCGTCCTCACCGCCGTCCTCGAGCGCTGCTGGGATGGCCGTCGCTACGCGGCCTCGGGCGGCCAGTTCCGCCAGTTCTGGGCCCGGGATTTCGGCCATGCCGCCCCGGCGCTCGTGCGGCTGGGGCACGGTGCCCGCGTCGACGGGTCACTGGACTGGGCGCTGGCGGCTTGGTCGCGGGCGGGCCGGATCACGACGACGATCTTCCCGGGCGCGCGGCCCGCGGACGTCTGGGACTACGGGGTCGACTCGCTGCCGCTGGTCTTCCGAGCGCTCCGCGCCGCGCCGGCCGGCGAGCGCCTCGTGGCCGACCGCGGGCGCCTCCTCGCGGCGGAGGTCCGGCGATTCGCGGAGGCGGTGATCGACCCGTCGACGGGGCTCGTCCGGACGGGCTGCCGCTTCTCTACCCACCGCGACACGGTGGCGACGAGCTGCAACGCGTACGCCAACACGATGGTCGCGCTCCTCGAACGCGAGCTCGTCGAGACCGCGTGGTTCGCGCTCCCGTTCGCGCCCGGCGCCGCCGAACGCCTCGTGGAAGTGTTCTGGCGCGGCGACCGGTTTGGCGAGGGGCCGGCCGGGAGCCCGGAGGCGGACCTCGTGACGGGCGACGCGAACGTCGTCCCGTTCTGGCTCGGCGTCGTGCCGGACGGCCTCGGCGCGCGGGCGATGCTCGACGCCCTCGACGCCGCCCGCCTTGCCGACCCGGTCCCCCTCCGGTACAGCGCCGCAAGGCCTGCCGCCGAGGACCGGGTACAACGCTTCTTCGTCCCGGACTACCAGGGCACGGCCATCTGGACCTCGCTCGGCGCGATGGCGACGGAGGTCGCCCTGCGGGTCGATCCTCCCCGTGGGGAACGGTGGCTGCGGCGCCATCTCGAGATCGTCGAGCGGGACGGGACGATGTGGGAGGTGCTCGACGGGTCGCTCCGGCCGTACCGCGGCCGGTTCGGGCTGTGGCGTGCCGACGAGGCGATGTTGTGGGGCGCGCTCTTCCTCGACCAGCTGAGACGGCCGGGGGCGCTCGGCGCTCCGGGGGTGCCGCCTCCAGGGTGAGCCGGCCCGCCGACCGCGCTCCACTGGAACCAGCAGGACCGCAAGCACCGCTTCGAGGAGATCCTGGTCGAGCACCTCGCGGCCGAGCGGCGGATGCCACCTGACCGACATCCGGGAACCGTCGCCGACGGCGGGACCCCCCAACCAGAAGCGACACCCCGGCGTCTGCCTCAGGCGATCCCGGTCGCGCGCAGGAGGGCGATCAGCACCACGGCGACGAGGAGCCC
>CAZVPS010000398.1:0-1918 GCA_964629105.1 uncultured Anaerolineaceae bacterium | reverse complement strand
GTTGCGGTCTCTCGCACCGGCTTCGACCGGATCGCGGCTCCGATTCGCCAGATCGCGCCGGACGAGATCCTCGCGGCCTTCCCTGCCGACTGAAGCGCGGTTGCCAAGATCCGGACAGGGGTCCGGACAGGGCCGCCGCGCTGTTCTCGTCCAGATACGTCCGTGACATCAGGACGTCCGCGCCCGCCGGCTCGTCGGCCGGCCCGTCTGCCGGCCCGCCCTGACCGCTTCCTGCCGGCCGTGCATTGAACGCATGACCGCGCGCCCCCTGGAGCGGCCGGCGGTCCCGCCGGCAGGATCCGTGCGTTGGCCGGCGGTATTCCTGCCCCGACCGGGCGGGCAGACCGGGCGGGGCCACCCGGATGGCAGGTTCCGGGCGTTGGACCGCCGAGAACCTGCCATCGAGCCACCGCCCCTCGCCCCGGTGGTGCGTTGGACGCAAGGCGGTCCCGGGGCGCCGGGCCGGGAACGCCGGCCCCGCGGCGCTCCGGGCCTGGGCGACCGTCTGCACCACCGTCTGCCCCACCAGTCCCTCGGCTACCTGACCCCAGCCGAGCACCTGGCATCGGCGGGGGTCGATGTGTAAACGGAGGTACCGAACGAGTACACGTACTCGACGGCCGCGAGAATGACGTTGTCGTCGGCCCGTGCGTATCGAGCACGACAAGACAACGGACTCCGCCTACCTCGCCCTGGTCGACGTTGACGTCGCCCGTTCCGAGCCGCTGCTTCCTTGGCTGGTGGCCGACTTCGATGCCTTGGAGCGGATCATTGGTCTCGAAGTCCTCGACGCATCTCGGCATCTCGATCTCGCACGATCCGGACCGGTCGTCGAGCTTGTCGGCACTCGCGAGGCCGCCGAGGTGTTTGGCGTACGCCCACCGAACTTCATTCGTGACTGGGCGAGCCAAAGCGACTTTCCGAAGCCTCTGGCCGAGCTGGCCAGCACGAGAGTCTGGGATTGCCGTGAGCTCGCGGCCTATCGAGACGCCCACCGAGGTCCCATCTGATGCCATTCCGTGACCAGGTGTCGCCTCCAGGAGGGCCTCGACGACCGCCGAGCGATTGACTGCGCGGCCGACGGGGCTGTGAGAGGGATTGGGCGGACGATCCTCTGCGGCAGCCGGGATGGGGCTAGCGTAGGACATCGACGCTGACGGGCGAGGATGTGGCCGAATCACAACGCAGCGACGGCGGACACCCCGCGCTCGAGAGGGTCACGCCCGGCCTACAGCCGTCACCCCGGGCCTTGCGCGCCATGCGAGAGACGGCTACGGTTACTTGACAATGGCCGAACAGCACGCGCTCTCTCGCATGACTCTGACCCTGGTCCTGGAGGCTGTCCCTCATCGCGTCGAACGTGACGCTGAGACCGGGCGCTTCTTTGCGATCAATGACGACCTGCATACGATCGCCGAAGGTGATACGCAAGCCGAGGCCGACGCGAACTTCCACGAGGCACTCGTTGGGCTTGTGGATTACTGCCTGGAGTCTGGTCTGCCCCTCCCGAAGGCCCTTGTGGAGCATCGCACCGTAGCAACCGCGTAGAACCGCGATGCCCGCAAGACTGCCCGATCTGGACCGTCGTCAGACGACTGCTTTCCTTTCTGCATTCACGACGAAAATGGGAACATCGAGGCGGCAGCCTCATTGCGGGCGTAGGTCGAGACGGGCAACCCTTCTCGTTCCATGCCAAGCACCCCTTCTCGATCAGGCGTGACTTTCTGGGCCGGATGCTCCGACAACTGAACGTGTCCCGCGACGAGTTCGACGCCTGGTACGGCAAGAACGGGTAGCCCGTCGTGGTCGTGCGGCGAAGCCGCCCGCATGACTGCTTCAGCGACCGTCGATGGGTCGCGGGCGGGGTCAAGTCCCAGCACGTGGTGTAGCAGCAGACGCAACGCATCCTCGCGTCCCG
>CAZVPS010000397.1:0-1920 GCA_964629105.1 uncultured Anaerolineaceae bacterium | reverse complement strand
TCGGCCTGGTCCAGGGCGTCGCGGTCCTCGTGCCAGCCGGCCAGGCTCTCGTGGAACGCCTCGCGGTACTGCTCGGTCACCGCGCGCAGCGTGTTCGCCGCGTAGGCGAGAGCCGCCTTCGCTTCTGCGTGAAGGGTGTCGAACCGCCCTGCCGCCGCGTCGCCGGCGCCGATTTCAGCGCTCATCTGGCGGCCAGTATACGGGCGCTCACGGGCAGGCCACGCGGAAGACCCGGAAGGCGGAGCCGCGCGCGGTTCCCTCGGCGGGCGGCGGGAGCGCCACCGGCTCCAGGCAGGCCGCATCCGGGTCGGACGCGAGCCGGCCGGGCCATCCGCCGTGGTCGCCGTCGACGACCACGTAGCGCGCCCCGAACGTCCGGGCGAGGTCCAGCACGCTCGCCACCGGCTCGTCGGGCAGGGCCAGGGTCGACGTGCGGTGAACCTCGGCAAGCCAGATCGGATGGTTCGCGATGACCGGGGCGGCTCCGTCCAGGGGGACCCCGGCCTCCGCCATCCGGCGCCCCAGGTCCGCGTACGCGGCCTCCGTGCCCCGCGCCTGGCCGCCGTAGGCGATGACGCCCGGGACCATGAAGAGGATCGCGCCCAGCCCGGCGAAGAGCGGCGCCAGCCAGGCCACGGGGCGCGTCCAGCCGCGGCGCCGTCCCACCCAAGCCAACCCCTCGTCAAGCCCGGCAAGGCCGGCCACCAGGAGCAGGACCGCGGCCGGCACCGAGGCGTGGAGGAACGTCCCCCAGCGAGTCTGGACGGGGAAGACGAGGGTTGCCACCAGGAACGTGATGAGGGCGAGGACCAGGAGGGGTCGCAGCGCGCGGAACCGCGACACCCAGGGCAGCGCGACCAGCCCGACCACGGCGATCGGGGCGCCCGGCACCAGCAGGACGTCGAGCAGGTCGTGCAGGAAACCGTCCACGCGGTGCTGCAGCCACGCGGCCGGTCCCAGGGCCAGGTACTCGGCGGCCGTCGCGGGGTCCCGCCAGGCGAAGATCTCGTTGCCCGTGATCGCCCACGCGTTGGTGATCGCCTGGCCCGGCAGCGGCGAGCCGAAGGTCAGCCAGTCGCGGACCAACCACGGACTCATCACGGCTACCGCGATCAGCCCCGGAACCGCGACGGCGCGGACGACCGAGCCCAGCCCGGCACGCCGCCAGGCAGCGAACGCCACTAGGGCCCACGCGATCCCAACCCAGGCCGCCTCGTTGCGGGCCAGGCCCGCAACGCCGATAAGGAGACCCAGGCCGACGAGGCGTCCATCGAGCGCGCGCTCCGGCGGGCGGCGGAGCAGCCGAACCATCAGGAGGCACGCCAGGAGGGCGGGCAGGGCATAGAGATTCGTGGAATCCAGGTGGGCCGACGGGAGGACGAGCGGCAGGGCGACCGCGGCAACCAGCCCCGCGCCCACCGCCAGCGTCCGCGACCGGTCGGCAGACAGCGGCCTCTCCTCCGCGAAGTCGGCGGCGATCCGCCAGATGACCACCGGCACCAGCGCGCCCACGAGCGCTGCGACCGGCAGCGTCATGCCGTAGGCGGTGGAGCCGCCGACCAGCATCGGGAAGAGGCCCAGGAGGCTGGGCAGGGGCAGCCAGATCTCGAACGCAGGGCGCGGGAAGAAGAAGCCGAACGCGCCGGTCGCCGGGTCGCGCGCTGCGGTCGCGTAGGACCAGATCGCGTCGGTCATGAAACCGCGGCCCTCGGCCAGGTTCCGGGCGACGCCCCAGTAGTACGTCGTGTCCTCGGGAATGGCGAAGGGCACCTGCGCTGCGGCCCACAGGCGCACCACCAGCGCGACCGCGAAGACGAGCCCGGCGCGCAGCCACGACTCGCGCCGGCTCACGGGACGGCCTCCGCGCAGCGGGTGTCCGCCGCGTCGCGACAGACCGGGTAGAGCGTCACGCCAACTGCC
>CAZVPS010000396.1:0-1936 GCA_964629105.1 uncultured Anaerolineaceae bacterium | reverse complement strand
CTGGGCGGCTGCGCCACGTTTTCAAAGGACAGTGGTTTCGGCGCCGTCGAGCAGGTCGCCAGGGAGCGTCTGAACAAGGATGTGAAGTGGCCGCGCGACGACGACGAGCGCGATAGCGTCCGGTCCGCCGTGAAGGAACTCCTTGCTTTGCCGCTTTCCGCCGACAACGCCGTGCAGGTCGCGCTCCTCAACAACCCGGGGTTGCAGGCGACCTATACCGAGTTGGGCATCGCCGAAGCCGACCTCGTGCAGGCCGGCCGGATGACGAACCCGCACTTCGCATATCTCCGGACGCGGGATGGCGACGAACGGAAGATCGAATGGGCGCTGACCTTTCCGATCATCGATCTCCTGACCATCCCGCTGCGGACCAGGATCGAGAGCCACCGCTTCGAGCAGGTGAAGCTTGCGGTGGCGGGGCAAATGCTCTCCGTCGCGACCGGGACACGCAAGGCCTGGATCGACACGGTCGCCGCGGAGGAGCGCGTGCGCTACCTTGAGCAGGTGAAGGTCGCGGCGGAGGCATCCGCCGAGCTTGCGAGCCGCATGGAGGAGGCGGGAAACTTCAGCCGGCTGACTCGCATGCGGGAGCAGCTGTTCCACGCCGAGACGGTCACGCGACTGGCGCGGACGAGGCAGGGGGTGGTGGCCGAGCGGGAGCGGCTTGCACGGCTGATGGGTCTTTCGGGCGACGAGGTCGCCTTCCGGCTCCCCGAGCGCCTGCCGGACCTGCCTGCGGACAAGCCCGAATACAGGGACATCGAAGCGCGCGCCATGACCGGGCGGCTGGACGTCCAGTCGGCGAAGCGCGAAACCGAACGCCTCGCCGGGTCTCTCGGTCTCACCCGGGCCACCCGCTTCATCAACGTGCTCGAACTCGGGCCCGCGGCCACGAAGGAGGACCCCGAGCCGTGGAAGCGTGGCTTCGAAGTGAGCCTGGAGCTCCCGATCTTCGACTGGGGGGGTGCGCGTGTGGCCAAGGCCGAGGCGATCTACATGCAGGCGCTGCACCGCGTAGCCGAGACGGCGGTGAACGCCCGCTCGGAAGTGCGGGAGGCGTACTCGGCCCACCACACCGCGTATGACGCCGCGAAGCGCTACCGCGACGAGATCGTGCCTCTGCGGAAGAAGATCGCGGAGGAGAACATGCTCCGCTACAACGGGATGCTGATCGGCGTTTTCGAACTGCTCGCCGATGCGCGCGAACAGGTCGGAGCCGTCATCGCCTACATCGAGACGCTTCGTGACTTCTGGCTTTCGGAGAGCGATCTGCAGGCCGCGTTCAACGGCCCGTCCACGGGACGGCGGGGCGCGGCGTCGATGGTTTCCGGCGGCATGGCGCCGAGTCCGGCGCCGGCCGGACACTGAGAAACGATCAGGAGACTTTCATTATGATGACGCGTCGACAATTCCTCATCGGATCGGGCGCCGCGGTGGTGGGCGCGGCGCTGGTGAGCAAGGCGCAGGCGGCGTCGCTGCCGGAGGCGCCGACCCGCACCGGAGCCATGACACAGGCGCCGCTGATTCCACCGAACGGCCGGCCCTACCAGCCGGTCGTCACGCTGAACGGCTGGACCCTGCCCTGGCGCACGAAGGACGGATGGAAGGAATTCCACCTCGTCGCCGAGCCGGTCAAGCGCGAGATCGCCCCCGGCATGGTGGCCAATCTCTGGGGCTACAACGGCCAGAGCCCTGGCCCGACCATTGAATGCGTCGAGGGCGACAAGGTGCGAATCTTCGTCACCAACAAGCTGCCCGAGCACACCACGATCCACTGGCACGGCATTCTGCTGCCCAACGGCATGGACGGTGTCGGCGGCCTCAACCAGCCGCATATCCCCGCGGGCAGGACCTATGTGTACGAGTTCGTCATGAAGCACTCCGGCACCTTCATGTACCACCCGCACGCCGACGAGATGGTGCAGATGGCCATGGG
>CAZVPS010000395.1:0-1957 GCA_964629105.1 uncultured Anaerolineaceae bacterium | reverse complement strand
CCCACCTCGTGGATGACCACGAGGCCGCCGAGGATGAGGATGAAGAGGGCGATCGTGATCGCGCCCTGGAGGATGGCCATGGTCTCCCCTACGCTGCCGGACCGGCCGCGGTTTCCCTGCCGGACGCCGGCGCCGCGAACGCGTCCCGGACCTCGCGGTCGAGGGCGACGAGCTCGTCGACCCCCGGCGCCTGGTCCGGTCCCGCCCCGTAGCGTGCCACGGCTTGCTCGAGAAGGCGCGGGATGCCCGGAAAGTCGAGCGTCCCGCCCAGGAACCGAGCGACCGCCACCTCGTCGGCGGTGATGAGGGCCGCGGTCGCCCGGGAGCCGATCGCGCCGGCCTCGCGGGCAATCCGGAGGGCCGGGAAGCGGGCCTCTTCGGGGGCCCGGAAGTCCAGGCGCCCGGCCGCGACCAGATCGGGTGGCAGCGCCGGCGACGGCAGCCGGCGGGGGTGGGTGATCGCGTACTGGATCGGAAGCCGCATGTCCGGCGTCCCGAGCTGGGCCTTGAGCGACCCGTCACGGAAGAGGACGGCCGAGTGGACGACCGACTGCGGGTGGACGACGACCACGATCCGGTCGTACGGCATCCCGTAGAGCCAGTGGGCCTCGATGATCTCGAGCCCCTTGTTGGCGAGCGTCGCGGAGTCGATCGTGATCTTGGCTCCCATCGTCCAGGTCGGATGGCGCAGGGCGCGCCCGGGCGTGATGCCGGCAAAGGCGTCGAGCGGTGTATCGAGGAACGGCCCGCCCGAGGCCGTGAGGACTAGGCGGGCGACCTCGCCGATCTCTTCGCCGACGAGGCACTGCCAGATCGCGGAATGCTCCGAATCGATCGGCCGCAGCCAGCCCAGTGGCGTGGCCAGCGGTTCGCGCGGGTCGGCCGCCGCCCGTTCGGCGGCGCGAGCCCGGGCCTCGGCCATCACGAGGTGGCCGCCCGCCACGAGCGTCTCCTTGTTGGCGGTCGCAACCACCTTCCCGGCGCGCAGGGCGGCGAGGACGGGGCGCAGGCTCACGATGCCCCCGGTCCCGACGACCACCAGGTCCACGTCGTCGCGCGAGGCGAGCGCCTCCAGCGCGCCCGGTCCGCGCACCTGGCTGCAGCCCGACGGCAGGTCCAGGGTCGCATCCGAGCCCAGGGCCACGGCACGGGGACGGAGGCGCCGGACCTGCTCCTCGAGCAGCGCGACCTGCGAGCCCGTCGCGAGGGCAACGACCTCCCAGTCGGGCGCGAGGGCGTCGAGGACGTCAACCGCCTGTCTCCCGATCGATCCGCCCGAGCCGAGGAGCGCGACGCGGACCGGCGGGCGCGCGGGGCGCGGGTCAGCCATGGACGAGGGCCACCCAGACGGCCAGGACCGGCGCCGCGAAGAGGATCGAATCGATTCGGTCGAGGATCCCGCCGTGGCCCGGAAGGAGGGTGCCCGAGTCCTTGACTCCGGCCGCGCGCTTGAGGAGCGACTCCGCGAGATCCCCGGCCTGGGCGGCCACTCCCAGGAGCGGGCCGAGAACGATCGCCTCCAGCGGGTTGTCGGACGTCGCGAGGAGGACGAGGGCGACGGCCGCGGTGGCCACGACGAGGCCCCCGAGGACGCCCTCCAGGGTCTTCTTCGGCGAGATCCAGGGCAGGAACGGGCGCCGTCCGATCGCGCGCCCGACGAGGTAGGCGCCGGTGTCGAAGCCCCACACGCCCGCCAGGAGGACGAGGATCCAGCGCCGCTCCGGCAGGAAGACCCGCTCGAAGTGCGCCGGATCGATCCCCTGGGTCGTCAGCAGGGCCAGGGCCCCCAGCAGGCTGATGTAGACCGCCCCGAAGAGGGTGGCCGACCACGCGGCGAACCCGGCGGCGGGGTCGCGCCGGGCGAACGCCGCCACGGCCAGGCCGACCGCGACGACGCCGACGAGGGCCCCGCCGTCGATCGCGGCGACGCGCGAGGCGAGGTCGAGCGCCGCTGCTG
>CAZVPS010000394.1:0-1973 GCA_964629105.1 uncultured Anaerolineaceae bacterium | reverse complement strand
CACGACTGAGCGCCGGGTCACGAGCGAGCGCCGTCGAGGCGCCTTTCGTCGCCGGCGAGATCGCCGACCGCGGACCGGTGGAGCGTGCGGCGGCCGCCGAGGCTGCGCTGGAGGCGCGCGCCCGCGACGCCCGGGAGTGGGAGCGCCAGGCGCAATGGCGCGACCAGGCCTCGCGCGCCCTGGAGGCCTTCAAGGCCGAGGAGGGGACCGGCCCCGCTAATGTCGCCGACCTGGTCGCCGACGACGAGCGTCTCGCCGACCGGGCGATCGCCGCGGCGGCGGACGAGGAGGGACCGGCGCTCCACGTGGAGAGCGGGATCCTGCCGACCCTGCGCGTCTTTCCCCACGGGATCAGCCGCAAGCGCCTGGAGCAGGCCATCAAGGAGCTCCAGCTGCCCGTGATCGTCGCTCGCCTCGTCGACGAGGCGGACGTGGTGATGACGCTGCGCAGCGAGTACCGCCAGAAGGGCCCCACGATCCGCGAGGCGGAGGACCGGGCGCTCCCCGTCTACGTGCTCAAGGCCAACACGATCGTC
The DNA here is from genome assembly GCA_964629105.1 of uncultured Anaerolineaceae bacterium. Lineage (GTDB taxonomy): Bacteria > Chloroflexota > Limnocylindria > Limnocylindrales > CSP1-4 > CTSoil-043. Next base: position 1,437 of record CAZVPS010000394.1, on the reverse strand, counting down.
CAGATGCAGGCCAGCCTCACCTCGATCTTCGCCCTCGAGGTGGATCCACGCGAGGCCGCGCTGCGGGAGACCGAGGAGGCGATCGGCCTCGTCTCGCGCGAGGCGCAGCCGGTGGAGCTCGCCCCCCAGAACGCGTACATCCGGCGGCTGCAGCACCAGATTGCCGAGCGCGCCAACGTGGTCTCACGCTCCCGGGGCCGGGAGCCGTACCGCCGCGTCCGCCTCTACCCCGACGAAGCGCGCACCTGGCGGTAGGCGAGGCGTGACCGACGCCGCCTCTCCCGGCGCCGCCTCTCCCGGCGCGGACCTGGCGCCGACCCCCTCCACCGGCCTCTCGGACGCCGAGGCGACCCGCCGCCGGGCCGGTGGCCACGGCAACGCGGCGCCGCCCGCCACGAGCCGGACCTACCTCCAGATCGTCCGGGAGAACGTCTTCACCTTCATCAACAACGTGATCTTCGTCCTCGGCGTCCTGCTGATCCTGGTGGGGCGGCCCATGGACGCGCTCGTCTCGATCGGCGTGATCGGGACGAACATCCTCGTCAGCGTGATCCAGGAGGTGCGGGCCAAGCGGATGCTGGACCGGATCGCCCTCCTGACCCGTCCCACGGCGACGCTCGTGCGCGATGGAGCAGAGCGCGCCACGCAGCCGGAGGAGCTCGTCGTGGGGGACCTCCTGCGCGTCGGCGCGGGCGACCAGGTGATCCTGGACGGCCGCCTGGTCGACGGATCGCTGGAGGCCGACGAATCGCTGCTGACCGGAGAGTCGGACCTCGTCCCGAAGCGCCCCGGCGACCGGGTCTACTCCGGGAGCTTCGTCGTCAACGGCGGCGGCCGCTTCGTGGCCACGGCCGTGGGCAGCGCGAGCCTGGCCAACCGGATCACAGCCGGCGCCCGCACGTTCCGGCGCGTCCTCACGCCCCTCCAGTCCGAGATCCACCTCGTGATCCGGGTCACCCTCGCCGTCGTCGTCTACCTCGAGATCGTCCTGCTCCTCAACAACCTCCTGAAGCTCGTGGGAGTGGGCCAGGTCGTGGGCGAGGCGGCGCTCCTCGTGGGCCTCGTCCCGAACGGGCTCTTCGTCTCGATCGCGATCGCGTACGCCCTGGGCGCCGTCCGGATCATCCGCTTCGGCGCCCTGGTCCAGCAGGCGAACGCCATCGAATCGCTGAGCCACGTGGACGTCCTCTGCCTGGACAAGACCGGGACGCTGACGGCGAACCGCCTCGCGGTGGAGGAGATCGTTCCCTTCGCCGGGAGCGAGGCGGAGCTGCGGGCGACGCTCGGCGCGGTCGTGGCGAGCGCCGCGGTGCGCAACAAGACCGCCGAGGCGATCGCGGCCTCCTGCCCGGCCGAGCCGCGCCCCCTCGCGCTGGAGGTCCCGTTCTCCTCGGCCCGCAAGTGGAGTGCCGTGGCGCTCGCGGCGGACGGCGCGGG
>CAZVPS010000393.1:0-1977 GCA_964629105.1 uncultured Anaerolineaceae bacterium | reverse complement strand
CGCCGCACTGGCCGCGTCAGCCACCGTCTCCGCTGCCGCTGCCGGCCCCGCGGCGGCGCCGTCGTCCCCCGCGGTACCACCCCCGGATCAGCCCGCAGCGCGACGCCCCGAAGCGGTGAAGCCCGGATCCGAGCGACCGCGACCGGCCGCCCGTCCCGCGCAGGAGACGACCCCCGCCCCGAACCCCGGTGATCTCGTCTGCGGCAACTGCGGGATCGGGAACGACCCAGCGCGCAAGTTCTGCCGCCGCTGCGGCCAGAGCCTTGCGATGGCCACCGTCGCCCCGACCCACAGGGTTCCCTGGTATCGCCGGATCTTCGGCGCCGGCAAGCCCAGGGCGAAGGTGGCGGCGGGCGAGCGACCGAAGAGCATGCGCACCGACGGCAAGACTGGCGGCGGGATCAAGGTGGGCCGGCTCCTGTCGGCCGGCATCCAGGTCATCATGCTCGCGGGGCTCGTGGGCCTCGTCGCCGGTTACACGCTGGTCCCGAGCTGGCGCGACGCGGTGAACGCACTGGTCAACTCGGTCAAGGAGATGATCGTCCCGTCGGCGGACCAGGTCTATACCTCGGGCCCGACGACCGGCCCCGGGACCAAGGAGCATCCGGCCCGACTCGCCTTCGATCGCACCCTCGGGTTCTGGGCCGCACCGTTCGCTGACGGGTCCCCGCCAACCATCGAGGGCTCGTTCACGCCCCCTGCCACCGTGGCCAAGATCCTGGTCACGGCCGGGGCCGCCGGGGACCAGTACAAGGCGTTCGCCCGGCCCCGCGACGTGACCCTGGAGTTCCTCGACGAGGCTGGCACGGTCATCGCCTCGAAGAGCTACGAGCTGAAGGACCAGGCCGAGCCCCAGTCGTTCGACGTCGGGGCCAAGGGCGCCTCGAGCGTCCGCCTCACGGTTCGGTCTGTCTTCCCGGCCGAGAAGCCGAAGGCGCCGGTCGCCGTGTCCGAGGTCGAGTTCTTCGGCTCTCAGGCAGGGTCGTCGCCGACCCCGGCGCCCTGATCCGTCAGGCGTCTTCGCCCGCCGTCACCCCGAGCTCGGCGAGCATCCGCGCGTAGCCCGACCGCGCGCTCGTGGCGGCCGCCTGGTCGCCCGCGCGCTCGCGTGCTTCGACCAGGATTCGCCACAGCGGGTCGTGGTGCGGATCGAGGGCGAGGCCGGCCGCGCAGGCCTCCGCGGCCCCGGTCGGATCGCCGTCGAGCAGCAGCTCGGCGAGCGCGCGCGCCGCCTCCACGGCCTCGGCGCGCGCGCGCTCGCGGCGGCCCGCGGCCCACTCCGCCGGTCCATCCTCGGGCAGGAGGTCCCCGCCGTACGCGGCGATGGCCGTCCGCAGAGCCTTGATCGCGACCTGGGTGGCCCCGCGAGCCCGGATCGTCCGGGCCTCGGTGACCGCTCGCTCGAAGTCGGCAAGGTCGATCCGGGCGCCGTCGGGCAGGGCGAGTCGATAGGCCTCCCCGTCGCGCACCAGCAGCTCGCAGGCCCCCCGCCCGGCGCGCGGCGCCAGCTCGCGCCGCAGCGCCGAAAGGGCGACGTGCAGGTTCTTCGCGCCGGTCTCCGGGTCAGCCTCCGGCCAGAACGTCTCCTGCAGGACCTCGCGGTGAACGGGGCGCCCCGCGTTGAGGGCGAGGAAGCGCAGCACCGCACGGGGGCGAGGCTTCAGCCCGCCGAGGTCGACAGGGCGGCCCTCGATGGTCATCGCGAACGAGCCGAAGAGACGGATCTCGACCGGCCTTGCTGCGACCGGACCCGTCGCCGCGGTCCCTGCGCCGGGGTCTGGCCGAACCGAGACGGATCGGCCGCCCGCCGGCAGCGCGACGCCGGCCTCGGCGAGGATGCCGTCGGCGGCCGTCCCGAGCTCGCCGTCCGCGACCGGGTCCAGCTCCGCCAAGGCGCGCTGGGCAACGGCCGCCACGACCACGATGCCCGCGGAGCGCGCGACCGCCTCGGCGCCCAGTGCCGCCTCGCGGGCGTCG
>CAZVPS010000392.1:0-1984 GCA_964629105.1 uncultured Anaerolineaceae bacterium | reverse complement strand
GCGCCTCGAGCTCGGGGGCGCTCCGCCGCCGGTCGATCATCCAGAAGAGGAGGCGATCGAGCTCGTGATAGGTGAAGCCGGCCTCCACCTCGTCGGTCTGGCCCGGCCAGAGGTCGGCGGAGGGCGCCTTGCGCAGGATCGCGTCGGGGACGCCGACGGCCAGCGCGAGCTGGCGCACCTGGGTCTTGTAGAGGTCGCCGATCGGGTTGAAGGCGCAGGCGCTGTCGCCGAAGAGCGTCGTGTACCCGATGAGCGATTCCGTCTTGTTGCCGGTCCCCACCACGAGCCCGCCCCACGAGACGGAGGCGTCGTAGAGGACCATCATCCGGGCCCGGGCCATGAAGTTGCCACGCCGGAGGGGCGAGGCGACGAGCGCCTCGACGCCGCCGGCAGCAGGCACGCCGGTGCCCTCGGCCTCCGTCCCGAAGTAGCCGTCGACGATCGGGCTGATGTCGACGAGCCGGCTGGCGCAACCGAGACGGGTGACGACCTCCTCGGCGTCCGCGCGCGACGACGGCGACGAGGTTCGATACGGCATCAGCAGGCAGAGGATCCCATCGGTGCCGATCGCCTCGGCGACGAGGTAGGCCACGAGGGCGGAATCGATCCCGCCGGAGAGCCCCAGGACGGCACGTTCGAAGCCCGCCTGCCGCAGCTGGCCGCGGATGAAGCCGGCGATGACGCGCCGGGCGACGTCCGTGTCGATCCGCAGCTCCTCGGGGAGCTCGAACGGCGGCGGCAGGCCCCCGCTCATCCGTCCGCCGCCGGGCCGGCCGCGGGGCTGGCCGTCGTGTCCGGCGCGAGGTCCGCCCGTTCGGCCACGATCCGCGCCAGCTCCCGCACGAGGAGCTCCGGGCGCTCGTCGCGCAGGAGGGGCAGGGCGATCCGCTCCCGGCGCACGTCGTCGAGGGCCACGTCCGCGTACACCAGGGCCTCGTCGTAGAGCGGGGCCCGCGCCAGCGACTCCCCGCCGGGTCCGATCACCTCGCTCCCACCCCAGAAGCTGATCGACTCCTCCACGCCGACCCGGTTACAGAAGACGACGACACACGTGGTCAGCTGCGCGTAGGTCCGCAGGAGGGAGCGCCACGAGGCGGCTGTCCCTAGCCCCTCGGCGTGGGAGGCGGCGAGGTCGCGCCCGGGCGATGACGAGACGTTCACGAGGATCTGGGCCCCGTCGAGGGCGAGCACCTGGGCGGTCCCGAGGTGCCAGAAGTCCTCGCAGAGGGCGAGCCCGACACCGACCCCCAGGCGCGACGGCACGGCCCGCATCGCATCGCCCGCCGCGAAGAACCGCCGCTCGTCGAAGAGGCCGTAGGTGGGCAGGTGCACCTTGCGCTGGACGTGGCGGACGGCCCCGTCCTCCAGGAGGGCGGCGGCGATGAAGAGACGGTGATCGGCCGACTCCTCCACGAAGCTCACGACGGCGGAGCAGCCGACGGTCTCGGCCGCGAGCGCGGCGAGACGCGGGTCGTCGAGGCGCATCGCGACCTCCGCGGCGAGATCCTGGAGCAGGTAGCCGGTCAGGCCCAGCTCCGGGAAGACGACGAGGGCCGCGCCGCCGGCCTTCGCCTCGCGGATGACGTCGGCGTGGCGCGCCAGGTTCGCCTCGAGATCCCCGAGGCGAGGGGCGACCTGGGCGAGGGCGATGCGAAGAGGCTGCACGGGTGGAGTCTAGCCGCTGGGCAGTCGACGGGGCTCTCGACCCGTGGAGATCCCCGTTGCGTCGCCCGCCGGCGGCCGGCCCCGGCCGCGGAGCGTCAGATCGTCGTGCCGGCCGTGCGCGCGGCGGCGCCGATGGTCTCCGGGGTGACCTCCTCGGCGAAGTGGCAGGCCACCTGGTGGCCCGGCCGGACCTCCCGGAACTCCGGGACGACCGTGGAGCACTGCTCGGGGTTCCCGAGGCGCTCGCGGAGCCAGCAACGGGTGTGGAAGCGACAGCCCGACGGCGGGTTCGCCGGCGACGGGATGTCGCCCTTGAGGA
>CAZVPS010000391.1:0-1996 GCA_964629105.1 uncultured Anaerolineaceae bacterium | reverse complement strand
CTCCCGTGACTCGCATGGTGCCGGAGTGCGCACGAAACGGGCGCCGAAACGGCCGGAACCGCACTCCCGGGACGGGGTTTCCCGCGTGGACCTCGGGCGGGCGAGTCTCCTGGGACTCGCAGCCCGGCGGCGACCAGCGGCGCCTCCCGGGCGGCGTATCCTCGGGGCGATGGCGCCGCTCCGACCTTCCCCCATCGCTCGCCGTCGAACGAGCCCACGCGCCGTCGTGCTCGGGGACCTCGCGCTCGACGTCGTCCTGGCACCCGCACGTCCGCTGGAGCACGGCACGGACGTCCCCGGCGTCGTGCGCTTCCACCAGGGCGGCTCCGCCGCGAACACGGCTCGGTGGCTGGGGCGCCTCGGGCTATGCTCCACGCTGATCTGCGCGGTCGGGCGCGACGGGCCTGGACGGGCGCTCGTCGCCGCGCTCCGCTCCGACGGCGTCATCGTCCGCGCGTCGCGGCTGGCCGGCGCCCGCACGGCTCGCATCGGCATGGTCGTCGACGCCTCCGGCGAGCGCAGCTTCGTCGCCGACCGCGGCGCCGCCGACCTCCTCGCACCGGCCGACCTTCGACCGGCATGGTTCCGGGGCGCCGCCGTCCTGCACATGCCGGGCTACTCGCTCCTCGGATCGCCGCTCGGGGAGGCCGCCGCGCACGCGATCGCGCTCGCCCGGGAGGCGGGCGCCCGCGTCGCGCTGGACCTCGCCTCGGCAGCGCCGCTCCTCGCCCGCGGCCGGCCTGCAGCCCACCACCTGATCGGCGGCATCGCCCCCGATCTCCTGTTCACGAACGCGGCCGAGGCGGCCGCCTTCCTCGACGCCGCCGGCCTCGAGCGGCTGCTCGATTTTGCTCAGGTCGCGATCGTCAAGCAGGGCGCCGGTGGCGCGACGGTGCTGGCCCGCCAGGGCGCGGGGCCGACCATCCGATTTGCTGTCGCCACCAGCCCGCGTGCCGCCGCCGACACGACCGGCGCCGGCGATGCGTTCGACGCTGGCTTCCTCGCGGCGTGGCTCGCCAACGGCCAGGCGACCACGCCCGCCGCCCTCCGTCGCGCGGTCGTGGCCGGCAACCGGGCCGCGGCCCGGCAGATTGCGGCGCGACGACCTGAGCTTGCGCTCGGATAGGCCCCCTGTGTCCGCGTGGTCGGGGACTGCGGACGACAACGCGCCGGGCGATCCCAGGCCGCCGGCGAGACGAGGCGTCGCCGGTCGAACCTCCACGCATCCTCCATCGGGTTTCGACACGGTCGGGACAGACTCCAGGTGCCGGTCGCGGGAGCCCTGACATCAGCGGCACAGGGACCGAGCGAGACAGAAAGAAGTCGACGAATGACGAGGCACTGGGAAAACGGGGCGCCGTTGGGGTCACGTGCTGGCCGCCACGCGGGCCGGGCGTTGATCGGGGTCGTGGCGCTGGCCGTGGGCCTGAGCGCGTGTACGGGGGCGTCCAGCTCGCCGGCTCCGTCGCCCGAGGCCCCCGCCCCCGCCGCTGCCTCCTCGACCCCGGCTTCGGCGGAGGCATCGCCGGTCCCGGTCGGGGCATCGAAGCCGCGGCGACCCCAGCCGGCACCACGGAGCTGGAGGATCAGCTGGCGAGCCTGGCAACGGGGACGCTGACCCCGGAGGAGGTGGCCGGCCTCGTGTGGATGCGGGAAGAGGAGAAGCTGGCCCACGACGTGTACGTCACCCTGTACGAGCAGTGGCAGATCCAGGCGTTCTCCAACATCGCGCGCTCGGAGGTGACGCACATGGACGCCGTGAAGACGCTGCTCGACCGCTACGGGCTGGCTGATCCGGCGGCCGCCAACCCGGTCGGCGTGTTCACCAATCCCGAGATCCAGACGCTGTACGACGAGCTCGTGGCTCGCGGACGCACGTCGGAGATCGAGGCTTTGCGGGTCGGGGCGACGATCGAGGACCTCGACATCGTCGACCTCCAGCAGCGGGCGTCAACAACGCCCGACATCGCCCTGGTCTACGACACCCTCGAGCGGG
>CAZVPS010000390.1:0-1998 GCA_964629105.1 uncultured Anaerolineaceae bacterium | reverse complement strand
CGGCCGGTGCTAGAGTGGTGCCGCCTGTCAAACGGCAACGGGGAGACCAACCTTGAAGCGCAGCAATCGCCTGATCCTGTTGATCGGCTTCCTCCTGGCGGCGGTCGCCTTCGTCGGCGTCGTCCTGCTCCTGAACAACCAGGGCGGTGGCGGTGGTGGCGGGGACGCACCCGACGCTACGAAGTCCACGATCGTCGTCACCACGGCTGACGTGCCGTTGGGCACGACGATCACCGCCGATCTCGTCACGGCCCAGGAGGTCAAGATCACCGAGAAGCCCGTGGGCGCCTACACGCTCACGAGCGAGGTGATCGGCCGCACGATCACGACCCAGCTCACCAAGGGCCAGCTGATCGATGCGAACGCCTTCGCCACCTCCACGGTCAACCCGGACATCGCGCGGCTCCTGGACCCCGGTAAGCGGGCGATCGCCGTCCCCGTCGACCAGGTCTCCGGCGTCGGCACGCTCATCAAGCCCGGCGACCGGGTGGACGTGGTCCTCGCCCTGACCGAGGAACAGACCTCGAAGAACCCGATCGTGGTCGAGAATGCCCCCACGAAGGAGGGCCTGCCCCTGATCACGGTCCGCAACTTCGAGACCGTGGACGGGCTCCTCAACAACACGACCGTCAAGGTGCTGGTCGAGAACCTCCGCGTCATCGGGACCATTCTGTCGCCGCCCACGACCACCCAGGGAACGGAGGGCGCCCAGGGCACCGGCAACCAGGCCCCGACCCTCGACGGGCGACAGCAGCTGGTCCTCCTGGAGGTCACCCCGCAGCAGGCGGAGCTGATCCGGTTCACCCAGCTCGACGGGAACCTCTCGCTCGTCCTGCGGGCGCCCGGCGACGCCGAGGCCGCGCCGGTGAAGACGACCGGGATCACCCTCCGGGAGCTCGTGGACAAGTACGGCGTCCTCCCGCCCAAGATCATCCTGACCGAGCAGCCGTAGCGCTCCTCGCCGGGCGGGTCGCCGGGGTCCCCCGTCCCGCCCCGGCGCGAGCCACCGATCGAACTGACCCACGCAACCCCGACATGAGGCAAGGGCCAACCGGCCGATGAGCGACCAGATCCGCGTCCTGATCGTGGACGACATCTCGGAGACGCGTGACCACCTGACGAAGCTTCTCGGGTTCGAGAAGGACGTTGACGTGGTCGGAGCCGCCGCGTCCGGCGCCGAGGCGCTGGAGATGGCCGCGAAGCTCCTCCCGGACATCGTCCTGATGGACATCAACATGCCCGACATGGACGGGATCGCCGCCACGGAGCTCCTGGCGGCGCGTGTCCCGACCGCCGCGGTCGTGATGATGTCGGTCCAGGGCGAGGCGGACTACCTGCGCCGCTCGATGCTGGCCGGGGCCCGCGAGTTCCTCGTGAAGCCGTTCAGCTCGGACGAGCTGGCGGCCTCCATCCGCCAGGTCCACACCCGCGAGCGGGAGAAGGTGGGCCGGATGGCGGCCGCGGCCGTGGACCGGGCGCCCGCGGCGGCGCGCGAGCCGGGGCGGGTGGTGGCGGTCTTCAGCCCGAAGGGCGGCGTGGGCCGGACGACCATCGCGGTGAACACGGCCGTGGCCGCCGCGTCCGAGCCGGGCCGCGAGGTGGTCCTGGTCGACGGGTCGTTCCAGTTCGGCGACGTCGGGGTCCTGCTCAACATGAACCCCAAGAGCAAGTCGATCGCGGACTTCGTGCCCGAGCTGGAGGCGGGCGGCCAGCCGGAGTCGCTCGACTCGTTCGTCATCACCCATTCCAACGGCCTCAAGGTCCTCCTGGCCCCGCCGTCGCCGGAGATGGCCGAGCTGGTGACACCGGCCGCGATCCGCCGGATCCTGGAGCTCCTGCGCGCCCGGGCCGATCTCGTCGTGGTCGACTGCGCCGCGGCGTTCAGCGACTCCACCCTCGCGATCCTCGACACGGCGGACGTGATCCTCACGGTCCTCACCCTGGAGATCACGAGCATCAAGAACATGCGGCTCTTCCTGGAGGTCGCCGAGCAGCTCG
>CAZVPS010000389.1:0-2001 GCA_964629105.1 uncultured Anaerolineaceae bacterium | reverse complement strand
CTCGTCGTGGTGATCGACGAGTCGGGCTCGATGGCCGCCTGCCACTGCAACACCTTCGACCGGAACCAGGCCGTCCAGCTCTCCGGCGTGCGCAAGGTCGACATCGGCAAGGAGGCGATCCTGCGCGCCGCAGCCGCCCTCCAGGCGACCGACGAGCTGGGCGTGGTTGCCTTCAACGAGCGGGCGAACTGGGTCGTCAAACGGACGCCGCTGGGCTCCATCACCGACCTCCAGGGCAGCCTGGGGGCCATCAACGCCGACGGCCAGACCAACATCTACGCGGGCCTGGACGAGGGTGTCAAGGCTCTGGAGGGCGCGAAGGCGACCCGTCGCCACCTCATCCTCCTGACCGACGGCTGGTCCAGCTCCGGCCAGTACGACGCGATCCTCGCCCGCATGAAGGCGGCCGGCATCACCCTCTCGACGGTGGGCGCGGGCGGCGGGGCCAACCCGTTCCTGCAGGAGCTCGCCCAGAAGGGCGGCGGCCGCTTCTACGACGCCATCAATCCGGCCTCGATCCCCGACATCTTCCTCAAGGAGACCCAGCAGGTCAGTGGCCAGCAGATCGTCGAGGAGCGTTTCTTCCCGGCGATCACGGCGTCGTCCCCGATCATTCGCGGCCTCGACGCCGGGTTCCCCTCGCTCCTCGGCTACAACGGCACGACGATCAAGGCGGCGGCGACCTCGGTGCTCGTCTCCGGCCGCTCCGACCCGGTCTTGGCCCAGTGGCAGTACGGGCTGGGGCGGTCCGTCGCGTGGACGTCCGACGCGACCGGTCGCTGGGCGAAGAGCTGGGTCGGCTGGGACGGCTTCAGCCGGTTCTTCGGCCAGCTGGTCGCCTGGACGTTCCCCGGCGAAGAGTCCGGCGGCATTGAGGCCCGCTTCGTCCCGGGGCCCGGCGGGACGACGCTGCGGGTCGAGAGCGTGGGCCCCGACGGGTCGCCGCGCGACTTCTACGCCACCAGCGTGGTGATGGTCGACCCGGTCCTGGAGCAGCGCCGCGTCGACCTGGCCCAGGTCGCCCCTGGCGTCTACGAGGCCCCCATCGGCGAGCTGACGGCGGGCGCGTACGCGCTGCGCGTCACCCAGACCCTCGCCGGCGCGGCGGCGGTCGGGCGGACCCTCGGCCTCGTCGCGCCCACCCCGGCGGAGTACCGGCTGCTCGGGACCAACGAGCCGCTGCTGGCCGCCATCCGCGACGCGACGGGCGGGCGCCCGGTCACGGTCGCGGAGGACGTCTGGCTGCACGACCTCGGCACCAGCGCCGGCGAGACGCCGCTCTGGCCGTGGCTCCTCGTCCTGGCGCTCCTCCTGTGGCCGCTCGACATCTTCCTGCGGCGCGTCCAGGTGACGCGGCGCGACCTGGCCGCCGCCGGTTCCTGGGTCCGGGGCATCCCGGTCCGGCGCGGTCGCATGGCCGCCCGGCCGGCGCCGGTCGAGGGAATGCTGGCGGCGCGGGACCGGGCCGGCGGGGAGACGGCGCGGGCGGCGATCCGTCGCGAGGGGGCGGCCGCACCCGGAACCGGCGGAGGGCACGGGGAGACCGGCCAGGGCGTCGCCCCGGCGGCCCCGTCGCCGGCCTCTTCGTCGGCGCTGCCATCGTCGAGGGTGCCCTCCGCCGCGACCGCCAACGAGCCAGCAGACACGCTGGCGCGGCTGCGGGACGCCAAGCGCCGGGCCCAGCGCTAGCTGTGATCCGCGAGAAGGTTGTTGACGAGGAACTCCATCGGCGTGAGCCCGCCGAGGGCCCTGTGCTGCCGCGCCGGCCACCGGCCAATCTGCAGCGGGCGGGCAGCAGCGGGCGGGCAGCGGGTCGGGCAGCAGGCGGGCACCAGCACGAGTCTGCCGGGACTCGCGGCCGGGGGAGCGCCGCACGAAACCCCCGCCGCACCAGGGGGTATCGGCCGCTGGAGCCCGGGTTTCGTGCGGGGACGGGGGGATCCTGAGCCTGCCGGGACTCGCGCTGCCTATCGAAGGTCCGGCGCCGCGGGCTCACCCGGC
>CAZVPS010000388.1:0-2010 GCA_964629105.1 uncultured Anaerolineaceae bacterium | reverse complement strand
CCGAACCCGCCGGCCCGGCCCGCGCCAACGCAGACAGCGCCGAACGCGGCCGGCCCCTGCCGCTGCCGCGGTCAGGTCGTGCGGCGCCGGCGGTTGCGGATCCGCTCGAAGAGCGCCTTCGTCTGCTCCTTGTGGTTGTAGGCGTACCCGATGAGGAGCAGGAGCACGAAGTTGCCGGTCGCGACACCCGCAGCGACCAGGTAGGAGAGCTGCTGGCCGACCTCGCCGCCGATGCCGAGGGCCGGCACCACGACGTAGAAGAGGCCCAGCTGGAAGAACGGCTGCGGCGGGGCGAGGCTCGTCCGCGCGACGCCCTGCGTCGCGACCCCGGCGGCCGTCCCCCCGATGAGGAACGCGTGCGACCCGGAGACGATCGGGGCGGCGTCGGCCAGCTGGAGGTCGGCCGGCAGCGCGCTCTGGGCGAGCGCCTTCCAGCCACCCAGGTTGCCGTCGGCGTCGGGACTCGTCCAGTAGAGCTCTCCCGCGCCGCCCTCGCCACCGGCGTAGTAGAAGATGCCGTTCGAGACGAAGCCCATGGCCCCCTTCCGGGCCTGCGGGAGGTTCATCGTCGCGGCGGTGGCCTCGGTCGGGGTGGACCACCCCGTCACCACCCCGGCCTGGTCGCCCACGGTGCCGATCTCGCCGCGAACGACGGCCGCCGCCGGACCGCTCGCGTCGTCGCCGCCGTACACGAAGAGGTGCGTGCCCTGGAGCACCGCCGTCGCGTTCGCCCGCGGGGCGGGGAGCGAGCCGGTGGCCACCCACGCCTTGAGCGTTCCGGTCTTCGTGTTGAGGGGCGCCTTCCAGACCGTGGCGACGGGGCCGCCCGCGTCGCGCCCGCCCACGAGGAAGACCCCGTCTCCGGAGACGACGACGGCCGCATCGGCGCGCGGGGCGGGGAGCTTGAGGTCCGCCGACTCGGTCCACGAGGTGATCTTCCCCGACGCGGCGTCGGGCGTGCCCACGAACACCGTGTCGGTGGGGGCGCCGACCGAATCCACGCCGCCGAGGACGTAGGCCGATCCGGAGAAGAAGACTGCGCTCGCGCCGGCGCGTGGCGACGGCAGCGGCGGACCCACGGTCCAGCCGTCGATGTTGCCGTCCGGTCGGATGACGGTCGCGTACACGCCCTCCTGGGCGGCCTTCCCGTCCGAGCCCCCGACGAGGAGCGTCTGCAGGCCGGCGGCCACGATCGCCGCGTCCGTCCGGGCCTGTGGGAGCCCCAGCTCCGGCGGGTTCGGCTGCCAGGGCAGGATCGCCCCGACCGGGGCCGGGCACGGCAGCGTCTCGTTCGACGCCGGACAGAGGTTGACCGGGGTGACGTTGAGGCTCTTGTTGAAGACCTGGAGCGGGACGCCGATCTCGATCGTGGGCTGCACCGTGGCGTAGAGGGCGCGGTCCGGGATATACGCCAGGAGCATGATGATGACGACGAACCAGAAGGCCGCCTTGAGCGTCGCCCAGGCCCAGCCGCCCGCGTCGAGCAGGCCGAAGAAGGCCCGTCGTCGAACGATCGTCGTGCCGGGACCGAGCGCCTGAGCCGCCATCGTGCCTCCTGTGCCTGTCCCGGTCGGGAGAGCCGCGCCGGGACGCCCTGTCTACCTCGCCGTGAGCGTGCCGGTCATGTTGGGGTGGACCGTGCAGACGAAGCCGTAGGTGCCCGCGGGGAGGGCCGGGACCTCGTAGGTCCGGGTCTCCACCCCGTTGAAGATCTCGCCCGTCCAGACCGCGGGCCCGGTCGGGCTGCCCTCGTGGATGGCGACGTTGTGGGGGATCCCGGCGTCGTTGTTGGTGAAGACGATCCGGAAGGGCGTGTTCGCCGGGACCTCGAGGGTGTCCGTGTCGAAGGCGATCCCCGCGGCGGTCAGGGTGAGGGTGACCGTCGCACCGCCGCTGCCGCCGTCGGTCGGGGCGGCCGAGGGGGCACCGGTGGGCGCGGGGGTGGCGCCGCCGCCGCCCAGGCCGGCCGACCAGCAGTCGGGCACGGGGGTCGCGTCGGCCGGCGGAACG
>CAZVPS010000387.1:0-2013 GCA_964629105.1 uncultured Anaerolineaceae bacterium | reverse complement strand
GCGAGATCGGGCGCTTCCACCTGTCGAACTCGGTGACCGACGAGGCGGGGGTCCTGTACCTCGCCACCGACCTCACCGGCGGAGCGGCCGCGCCCGAAGCGACCGAGGATCTCGCGATCCGCTGGGTCCCCTTCGACGAGGCCCTGGCCATGACGCTCGACGGTCGGATCACCGATGCAATCGCGATCATGGGGATCCAGCGCGTCGCCCTGGACCGCCTGCGCGGCGCTGGCAGCTGACCGCCGCGGGCGACCCCGGCCGGCACGCACGAAGCCAGCACGGCCGCACGGGTCGCCCGTGCGGATCGTGAGCGGGTCGAACGAGCCCGGGGTGACAGGCCGTTCGGCCGACGTCGTTCGGGACCTCCGGCCCGCTCACGGCCCCGGAGAAGGTGCGTAATGTATTACGCATCATGCACGGCCAACCGCTCGACGCTCGCCCGGTCGCCTTCGGCACGCTCTTTATCGTCGCCCAGCACCTCGACCGCCTCGGGGATGGCGTCCTCGCCCCGCTGGGGCTGACGACGAAGCAGTGGCTCCTGCTCGCGGTCGTACAGCAGGGGTTCGCCGGAGGTCGGCCGACCCTCACCGAGGCGGCCGCCGCCTACGGGAGCTCGAGGCAGAACGTGAAGGCGATCGCCCGGGGGCTGGAGGCCGCCGGGTACCTGCGCATCGTCCCGGACCTCCGTGACCGGCGGGCCACGCGCCTCGAGGTGACCGACAAGGTCGGCGTCTTCACGACGCCCGAGTGGCGCGTGCGGGAGGCGGCGTTCTTCTCCTTCGCCTTCGGCGACCTGGAGCTGCCCGAGATTGCCCAGCTTGCCGCCCTGCTGCAACGATGGCTCGCGGGTGTGGCGTCCCCTCCGGAGATGGCCGGCCCGCCGCCGGCCGCGGACCCTCGTCGGCGCCACGTGTTGACCCCATCCGACCCAGCGAAGGGAACCCTCAAGTGAACCCCAAGCCCTCGCGCCTGCTGACCGCCCTCGTCGCCCTCGTCGGCATCCTCGCCGGGATCGCCAGCCTGGCCGGCATCGTCCTGCGGGGCGACCTCGCGACCATCCCCTGGACGACGCTCCGGGGCGAGGAGGTCGAGGTCGTCACTGGGGGCATCTACGCCTGGAACAGCCTCCCCGTCGTCTCCGAGGGGGTAGGCTGGGACATCGTGACGCTCCTGCTCGCGGTCCCCGGGACCCTCCTCGCCGCGGCCGGCGTGGCCCGCGGCTCATTCCGGGCGACGCTCGTGGGCCTCGGGTTCCTCGTCTACTTCCTCTACCAGTACGCGGAGTACGCGATGTTCTGGGCGGTGGGGCCGCTCTACCCGTTCCACGTGCTCCTCGCGGCCCTGAGCCTCGGCGCCATCGCCGTGCTGGTCGGGAGCCTCGATCTCGCCCATGCCGCGGAGCGGTTCAGCCCGCGCTTCCCGCGCCGCGCCGTCGCCGGGCTCGGCGTCTTCATGGTGGTCGTGCTGTGCGGCCTCTGGCTGCCGGCGATCTGGAAGGTGGTCGTCGGTGGCGAGGTCCAGGGGACCCTCAACGGCGGCGTGACGCTCGTCGTCCCGGCCTTCGACCTGGGCTTCCTCGTGCCCCTCGGGGTCTTCACGGCGGTCGCCGCGTGGCGCCGCCTCCCGGCCGGCTACGTCCTCGCGACCACGGTGGTGGTCAAGGCGACGACGATGGGCGCGGCGATCGCGGCGATGCTCGTCGTCGAGTGGCTCACCACCGGCGTGCTGGCGATCGTTCCCATCGCGCTCTTCGGGCTCACGGCGCTGGGCAGCGCGGCCATCGGCTACCGCGTCTACGCCAGCATCGGGGCGGGACCGGCCCAGGAGTCGTCTCGGGCGACGCCCGCCGCGGGCGCGGCTCGCGTCGGCGGGTAGCGTTTGCTCAGCCGCGCTCGACGAGCATCGCCCGGAGCGCGCTCCGGATCCGGGCATCCAGCCCCAGGCCCTCGGCGAAATAACCCTCGATCGAGCCGAACAGGCGGTGCACCTCGTCGAGGGCCGCCTCGAGGTAGT
>CAZVPS010000386.1:0-2036 GCA_964629105.1 uncultured Anaerolineaceae bacterium | reverse complement strand
CAGCTCGCGCATCGCCCCGTCGGTCGTGGAGTGGCCCAGGAACCGCACCTGCGGGCAGAGGTGGCCGCGCCCCGCGGCGCAGGTCTCGCACGCCCCGCACGGGAGTTGCGGGTCGAGCGCCACCCGCTGGCCCGCCCGCGGTCCATCGACGATCACGCCCGCCGCCTCGTGGCCCAGGATCAGCGGTTGCGTAAGCACGGCGTCGCCGATGCCCGACTCGTCGTACCAGTGCAGGTCGGAGCCGCAGATGCCCACGGCCGTCACCCGGACCAGCGCCTCGGCCGGCCCCGGGACCGGGGCGGGCTCGTCGGCGAGGCGGAGGTCGCCGACGCCGTGGAGGCGAAGCGTCTTCATCGGCTTTCCCCGCCCGCGGCGGCCAGGAGCGCGTCCTCCGCCGCCCGGGTCCAGCGCCCGTCCCGGAGACCCGCCGCGGCCGTCGGGAAGCGCACGGCCAGCTCCGACAGCCGCACCATGCCCAGCTCGTGGAGGCCCGGGTAGACCACGATCTTGCCGCCGGACGTGCGCGCCTCGACCGCGGCGAGCGCCTCCTTGACGCCCTCCATGCCGGTGATGGCATCAACCGAGATGTTCGTGTCCAGCTCCCCGCGCTCGAGCTTCCCGATGACCGTCTTCATGTCCGGAATCTCGGAGCCGCTCGTGCCGAAGAGGTAGGCGCCCTTCGCGAGCGCCGCGTCCAGGTCGAGGGCCGCCCGCGTCCCGGCCGCGAACCCGGCGAAGACGTTGATCCGGGCGCCGTTCCCCGCCAGGTCCACCGCCTGCGCGACGAGGGGCGGCGCCGGGACCATGACCGCCACGTAGCTGAACCCGGGCTCGGGCGGGGTCGTGCGACCGTTGAGGAAGAGCGCCGGAATTCGGCGCTCGGCGGCCAGCGGGCCGGCGATGCCGGCGAGGTGCGCGAGCCGCGCGTCGTCGATGTCGACCGCGGTCAGCGTCAGTCCGGGCAACGGGGACGTGACGGTCCGGATGACATGCATGAAGCCCATCGGCCCCGCGGCGCCGATCACGGCGACCCGGTCGCCGGCCCGGAGCTCGCCGTCCGCCGGCACGATCGCGTAGCCCTCGGCGGCGGCGGCACCGGTCGTGCCGACCCAGCGCGTGAGGTCGTAGTGGATCCGGCCGACGTCCACCGCGACGGCCCGCCCGATCCGACTGCCGCCCAGCACGATGTCGATCACGCCCCGCGTCGCGAGCAGTCCCTGGAGCTGCTCGATGCGATCGGCGTCGGCGCCGAAGTAGACGATGTCGTCGAAGGATTCGACGGGCAGGGCGACGGCGTCTGCGGCGAAGGCGATCTCCGGCGCGTCGGGCTGCACCGCGCCCTCGATCGCGGCCCCCTGGGCTTCGTCCGCCACGACCGCCGTCACCGCGGCGGGCGTCATGGCCGCCAGCAGCGGCGCCAGTCCCTCGATCGCGTGCCCCGCGTCCGCCACGACGAGCAGGCGACCGCCCGGCGCCAGCGTGGCGCGCTCGCGCGATGCGTACGACGCCTCGACGCAGGCCCACGGCTCCAGGAGCGCGACCGCGGAGCCGCTCGGCGTCTCGGCGACGGGGATGAGGAAGCGCTCGCCGGTCCCCGGCTCGATGATCATCCGCTCGTCCAGGAGGACGTACTCCTGGAGCCCGCCCTCGAAGTTGTACCCGAAGGCCGCGTTCGTGCCGGGAGTCGGGAGGTGCCGGTAGTCGGTCTGGACGAGGACGCGCTCCCCGACCGCGTGCCGCGCGACGGCCTCCCCGACGGCCACGATCCTTCCGGCGACCTCGTGACCGGGGACCGTCGGCAGCTCGCCCGGCACGTAGCTCGGGATCTCCGCGAGCGCCGCCTCGTCGATGCCGCCCGAGACCTCGGCCTTCCGGAGGTGCGTCGAGAACGCCCTCAGGAGCTTGGTGTCGGAGAAGCAGATCCCGACCGCCTCGACGTTCACCACGAGCTGGGTCGGGCCGGGCACGGGCACGGGCTTGGCCCGGTTGTGGAGCAGCTGCCCGGGGCCGACGATCTGGATCGCGTGCTGGGTCGC
>CAZVPS010000385.1:0-2042 GCA_964629105.1 uncultured Anaerolineaceae bacterium | reverse complement strand
GAGTCGATCCCGTACCGCAAGGACGACTGGACGCTCTCGCGCGACTGGCCGCTCCACGGCGCGTTCGCCGCCGCCGGGTACGCGAGCTGCCGCCTCGACGTGCGCGGCACTGGCAGCAGCCGCGGGATCGCCGAGGACGAGTACACCGAGCGGGAGATCCTCGACAACCTCGCCGTCATCGACTGGCTGGCGACCCGGCCCGGGGCCGCGGGACCGGTGGGCATGTTTGGCATCAGCTGGGGCGGCTTCTCCGCCCTCCAGGCGGCCATGCGCCGGCCCCCGGCCCTGAAGGCGATCATTCCCGCCTGCTTCAGCCACGACCGCTACCACGTCGACGTTCACTGGTGGGGTGGCACCCGGCTCATCGGGGAGAGCGTCTACTGGCCCGCCGAGATGGTCGGCGAGAATGCCCTCCCGCCGGACCCCGAGCGGTTCGGCCCCGGCTGGCGCGAGGAGTGGCTGCGCCGCCTCGACGCCACGCCCCAATGGCCCCTGAGCTCGCTCCGTCACCAGCGCCGGGACGCCCACTGGCGGCACGGATCGGCGATCGAGGATTGGGGGTCCATCGAGGCGGCGACCCTCGCCCTGGGGGGCCTGGCCGACCACTACCGCGACAGCGTCCTCGCGGTGGTGGCCAACGTCCGCGCTCCCCGGCGGGGAATCCTGGGCCCGTGGGGCCACGCGTGGCCGCACGGCGGCACGCCGGGGCCGACGATCGACGGCGTCGGCCTGATGACCCGCTGGTGGGACCGCTGGCTCAGGGGCGAGCGGAACGGGATCGAGGACGGGCCGGCCCTGACGCTCTTCGTGATCGAGCCGGACGGCGCAGACCCCTTCCCGGTCGCGGTCGCCCCGGCCGAGGTTCCCGGGCGCTGGTGGGCGATCGGCCGCTGGCCGTCCGTCCTCCGGATCGCACCCCCGCCGCCGCTTCACCTCGGCGGCGACGGGACCGCCGGCCTCGGGACGCTGGATCGCCCGCCGCCGGCCGGGGAGGCGGCGCCCGACACGTGGACCGGCGGGCCGGCCGGGGCGCTGGCAGCCCCCTTCACGTGCACCGGCTCCGAGCCCCAGGGCGGGCCGCTGGACCAGCGCCCGGACGACGCGCGCTCCCTCCTGTACACGAGCGAGCCGCTGGCGGAGCCGGTGCTCATCGCGGGCACGCCGGCCGTCGACCTCTGGGTCGCCGCCGATCGTCCGGTGGCCCAGGTCGCCGTCCGCCTGGAGGCGGTCGCCCCGGACGGGACCTCGGCCCTGCTCGCCCGGGGCCTCCTCAACCTGACCCGGCGTCGCTCGTTCTCGGAGCCCGAGCCGGTCGTGCCGGGCGAGGTTGTGGCCGTCTCGATTCCGCTCACCGCGACGGGCGCCCGCGTGCCGGCCGGACAGCGCCTGCGGGTGGCGGTCGAGGGGGCCGCTTTCCCGGTCGCCTGGCCGCCCCCGGCCCCCGTCGCGCTGACCCTCTTCCACGACGCCGGGCACCCGTCGCGCCTGCGCCTCCCGAGCCCCGCCGGCTGGGTGCCCGCAACCGAGGATCTCGGCATCGGATCGTCGGACCCCGGCCCTGCCGAGCACCTGCCCGGCATCGCCGACGCCTGGCGGGTGGAGCGCGACGACCTGGCCGGCACGACGACCCTCGTCTCGGAGTTCGGGGGCGGGCGCCGCTTCCCGGAGCGCGACGGGCTCCTCTTCGCAGCCGATGAGCGGTTCCGCATCGTGGCCCACGACGACTGGGCGCACGCTGCCGCGGACGGATCGGTGGCCTACCGGGTCGCCTGGCCCGGCGGTCCCGCGGTGACCGCCGACGGGTGGCTGGAGGTGGCGTCCGACGCGGAGGCGTTCACCGTGACGGCCCGGGTGACGGCCACCGAGGACGGCGCCGTCGTCTTCGACCGGACCTGGGAGGAGCGCATCCCCCGCGATCTTGTCTGAATGTCATGAAGAAGGGCGGGGGTCCGGCCGACCCCCGCACGGGGTCCGGGCGGCACTCGCGCCGAGCGAGCGCGGGCCTACGATTCGCGGAGCACGACCAGAAGAGCCCCCATGAC
>CAZVPS010000384.1:0-2049 GCA_964629105.1 uncultured Anaerolineaceae bacterium | reverse complement strand
TCGAACGGTTCGTCGCCGATCTCGCGCCCGAGCTGACGGGCAGGCTGGTGAACCAGGCCGCGATCGAGGTCCCCGGTCAGGACCGGCCCGGCGAGGCCGCGGTTCGCGGCGCCAATCTCCGGCGGGCCGCCTCAACCGGGTGCGGAGTGCGCAGGCGACGGGCGGCGAGCGAGACCGCCGGCCACGGCGCCCCGGGACGGGCGATGGCATACCCCTGGGCGAGGATCGGGAGACCGGTCCCGGCGAGCAGCGCGAGCTCAACGACCGTCTCGACCCCCTCGGCGATGAGGACGGCGCCGATGTCGCTGGAGAAGGTCTGCATCGCGCGCACGAGGGCCTGGCGGCCGTCGTCCTGCGAGAGGCCCACGATCAGGCGGGCGTCGAGCTTGAGGAAGTCGGGACGCAGCTCGGTCACGTGGCGCATCGAGGCATACCCGGCCCCCGCGTCGTCGACCGCGAAGCGGGCGCCCCGCATCCGATACTCGGCCATCGTCCGTCGGAGCGGCTCGTAGTCGGCGTCCGCGATCGCCTCCTTCTCGGTCAGCTCGATGACGAGGCCGGTGAGCTCGCCGCTCAGCGCCGCCCGGATCAGGTCACTGGCGAGGAGGTGCGGACTGACGTTGACCGCCAGGAAGCTGCCGATCGGGAGGCCCGCCTCGGTCGCGAGCGCACGAGCGCGGGCGATCGCGAGGGCCTGGAGTTCGGCGTCGAGCCCGGCCGCTGCAGCCCGCGCGAACCAGACGTCCGGCGGCTCGGGCGGGTCGCCAGTGAAGCGAGCGAGCGCCTCGTAGCCGGCGCCGCCGCCGCCGTTGATCGAGAGGATCGGCTGGAAGACCGGTGTCAGGGTCCCGGGATCATCGAGCACCCGGCGCACGAGGTCGGCCGCCCGCCGGGTCGCAGCGTGCTCGTCATGTTGCGCGCGGCGGACCAGGGCGGCAGCCCCATTCGCGAGCTCGACGAACCCATGGAACTCATCGGGCGCGAGGGGGGTCGGTTCGGTGGTTCCGACGGCAACGAGGACGCCCACGGGAACCCCGTCGACCTCGAGCGGCACCACGATCTCGCTCCGTCCGCCTCGTTCGATGAGTTGCCCCCGCACCTCATCCGAGGGGGCCGCGGGGGCGAACGGTCGGCGACGGGGCAGGCCCGTCGCGTCGCGGCGGAGTCCTTCCGCGACCGCCCCCGTGGACCCCTCGCGGCCGCGAATATCGATACCGGGGACCGACCAACGGGTCAAGAGGAACACGCTGTCATCGGGTCCGATGACGTAGATCGCGGCGGCCAGGGTCGGGCGCCAGCGCGACAGCTCGACAAGCAACCGGCGGCAGGCGGCGAGACTGGTCGGCTCGCGAGCGGCGAGGTTGATGACCTCGCGGGCCCGGCGGCGCCACACCTCGATCTGGCCCACCCGGCTCGCCCAGTGCCAGGCGCCGGCCACCAGCAGTCCGGCCACGACGTACACGGCGAGGCGCACGAACCATCCCCAGTGGGCGAGGATCGTGGCGCTCGCAGCCGTGCTGTCGGGCATGAGTGGGCCGAGCAGCAGACCGGCGACGAGGCCGGCCAGCGCTCCACCGAGGGCTCCCACCGCCACCGCCGCGATGATGATCCCGAAGTAGGCGAGGTGGACGAGGGGGTTGGGGGTACCGCCGGTCGCCCGGACCATCACATAGACGATCGCGAGGATGGCCGTCGCCGCGACGATGCCGCCGAGTCTACGGACATCGTCCGAGGTGGCGGCCAGGCGCGCCCGCTCGCCAGCCTGACGCAGTGTCATGGGGCCATCGTGGCTGGTCGGCGCCGGCGCGGCGATGGCCCGTTGGTCCTACCTCACCGCCCCGAAGGCGTTACCGGCTTGCGCGTCGACGCGAGGACGGGCTTGGGCCACCCCCGCCGTTGCGTCTCGCCTCGCGACCTGGTCGATGGCGCCGTTCTCGGGTCGTAAGCCCCCGGCTCGCGGAGGCGCCGCCCGGCGATCGCGGCAGCACCGTCGGTGTCACCGAGCAGGTCGAGCGCGGCGCAGCGGGCGGTGTCCGCGAGGTAAGCGGC
>CAZVPS010000383.1:0-2057 GCA_964629105.1 uncultured Anaerolineaceae bacterium | reverse complement strand
GGCCGAAGCTCGGGCGAAGTCGAAGGCAGGCGCCGGAGGGTTCATCGCGCCGCGAGCCTACCCCGGATCGAGGTGATCCGTCCAATCGAAGATCAAGGTCGCAGGTGTTCGAGGAACAGATGCAAGGCGCTGGACTGGTCAGACGAGGCGCGCCGCCTGGGGGGCTTGCGTCGCCGCCGCGAACGAACCGTCGCCGGCGCCTACGACTTCGCCGGGCTTGGCTAGATCGAGGCGATCCGCCGGATCGTCGAGATCGCCACCCTTGACGCCCTGGGCCTGGAGAACTCGGTGCCCCGGGCGCGGGTCCTGATCGCGGGCACCCTGGCCGCGGCGAGGCTGCTCGAGACAGGCACCTTCGAGGAGCGCCTGGCGGCCCTCGAGGCGGCCGTCCGGCCTGTCGGATGGCCACGCCCGAGGCCCTCTTCCCCGAGGGCGAGCCGTGACCGCCGGGCGGCGGCTGGCCCGGCTCGAGGGCGCCCTCTCGCCTCGGGCGGCCACCCTGCTCGGCGACACGGATAGGGCCGTGGCGATCGCCGGGCGGCGTCTCCGCGGGCAGCGGTAACCCCGGTCTCTCCGGCCGGCTACAGCGCTGTCGAGTTGCCCGTTGTCGAGGTGGACGGGGATGGACGGGCGCGCCTGGGCGGAGAGTCGCGGCCTCGGAACGGGCGCCAGGTTCCTGCTGGAGCTCCCGGCCGCCTGACGGCGATCTTGACCGAATCCTGACCAATCTTTGCCGGGCCCTCCATGGACGCTCGACGTCGCCCTGCGAGGCTGGTGGCGCCGGGCGATCTCCGTCCGGCGGACGACCACCGAGGAGGCGCTTACGGTGATGATCGGCTGGACGATGGGGCTCGACGGGTGGCCCTGGATGGCGCCTGGATTCTGGCCGTCGCCGTCATGGTATGGCTCCTCGTGCGCGCTCCCGCCCGGCGCCCCGGCGACCGTGGACGAGACAGCCCGGATGCAGGCTCCGACCGCCTGGACGGCGGCCGCGGCTTGACACAGGATCATTGACACAGGAACCGGTGAGTGTGCGGCAGCAAGCTCTCAAATCGGCGGTGGCTTGGCGCAGGTCCGCGCTGCGGGGACGCGGAGACGAATCGGCGCGCCGGTCAACGCGCCACTTGACGCCCACACGTTCTCATCTGTCATGCCCTTCCTCCGACGCGCAGCCCCTCTTGGCGCCGCGTACGTCGCCCTCGGATCGGTCCTGAAGGCACCGACCTTCGAACTCATCCCGATCAGTGGTGCGTTGGCGGAGACGGGCCACCTGCCGGGCGGGTCCAGCGTCGCCGTCACCTCCTCCCCGAGATTGGGGATCGAGGCCACGCTCGAGCTGACCGAACAGCTCGAGTCGGCGGGGTTTCGGGTTACCCCCCACCTGGCAGCCCGGATGGTCCGCGACCGCGCGCATCTCCGCGACGTGCTTGCCCGGCTCGCCGCCGCGGGTGCCGACCGCGCGTTTGTCGTCGCGGGCGATGCACTGGACCACGGCAAGTATCCCGATGGCCTCACGCTGCTGCGTGAGATGGCCGAGATCGGCCAGCTGCCGTCCGAGATCGGAATACCGTGCTACCCGCAGGGCCACGCGTTCATCGCGGACGAGCGGCTGCTCGATGCGCTCCGGGCAAAGGCGCCGTTCGCGAGCTACATGACGACCCAGCTTTGTTTCGATCCTGCGGCCATCGCCTCATTTGTGGCGGCCCGCCGGGCGGAGGGGATCGAGTTGCCGGTCCATGTGGGCGTGCCTGGGGTCGCCAAGCCGCAGCGACTGCTCTCGATCAGTGCCCGAATCGGGGTCAGGGACACACGTCGATTCGTCGCCAAGAACACGCGGTTCGTTGGCCGCCTGATCCGATCTGGGGGGTTCTATTCTCCGGACGCCCTGCTGGAGAACCTTGGCCCGCACCTGTCCGACCCGGTAGCGGCGATCGTC
This sequence comes from uncultured Anaerolineaceae bacterium, assembly GCA_964629105.1. Taxonomy (GTDB): domain Bacteria; phylum Chloroflexota; class Limnocylindria; order Limnocylindrales; family CSP1-4; genus CTSoil-043. Next base: position 121 of record CAZVPS010000383.1, on the reverse strand, counting down.
GGCCTGCACTTCTACACGTTCAACGCGGTGAAACAGACCGAGGATTGGCGACGACGGTATCTGGCCCGCTTCTCGGCTGACACTGATGGCGCCGTTCAGTGACCGGAGCGTCGAACGAGCC
>CAZVPS010000382.1:0-2077 GCA_964629105.1 uncultured Anaerolineaceae bacterium | reverse complement strand
GCGGGCGAGGCGGTGGCCGACGCCGCCCCGGCCCCGCCGGCCGCTGCTTCGGCCCCGCCGGCCGCTGCTTCGGCCCCGCCGGCCGCGTTCGCCCTCGAGGAGATCGACTTCCAGGCCGAGCCCGGGCAGCTGGTGGCGCTGGTGGGCCCGTCGGGCTCGGGCAAGACGACCACCACCTACCTGGTGCCGCGCCTGTACGACGTCGACAGCGGCGCCGTCGAGATCGACGGGATCGACGTCCGGCGGATCGCGCTGGCGTCCCTCGGGCGCGCGATCGGCGTCGTCACCCAGGAGACGTACCTCTTCCACGCCTCGATCCGCGACAACCTGCTGTACGCGCGGCCGGAGGCGACGGAGGCGGAGCTGGAGGTCGCCGCGCGCGCGGCCGCCATCCACGAACGGGTGCTGGAGCTGCCCGCGGGCTACGAGACGATCGTGGGCGAGCGCGGCTACAAGCTCTCGGGCGGCGAGAAGCAGCGGATCGCGATCGCCCGGGTGCTCCTCAAGGACCCCCGGATCCTCATCCTCGACGAGGCCACGTCGGCGCTCGACACGGTCTCGGAGCGGCTCATCCAGGTCGCCCTGGAGCGGCTGATGGAGGGCCGCACGACGATCGCGATCGCCCACCGCCTCTCGACGATCCTGCGGGCCGACCAGATCCTCGTCTACGACCGCGGCCGGATCGTGGAGCGAGGCCGCCACGACGAGCTGCTCGCCGCCGGGGGGCTGTACGCGCGCCTATACCACGAGCAGTTCGAGGCACCGGTGGGGGTCGCGGATTGAGCGCGGGCCGTAGCGGGCGGACGTCGACCGGGCCGTAGTGGCGACACGACGGGAACGGGGCCACCCTGACCCCGGAGTCCGCAGGGTCGTGGGTCGCTGAGTCCGTGCTGACTCAGGTCGCCGCTCTGGCAACACCAAACCCGGTCCGCAACTGCCGTAACCCGGCCCATCGCCCGGGGTTTCGTGCGGCACCTGAGCATCGGCGAGTCACCCGTGACTCAGTGCCGGCCGGTCCGGTGCCGGTGGCCCGCGGGGCCGGCCCGACGCCTGCCGGGTCGTGGCCCGCGGGGCCGGCCCGACGCCTGCCGGGTCGTGGCCCGCGGTCGCCCCTGCTCAAGCACTTGCGCAAGCGCGCAACAACTGGAGTAGACTGGAGGTGCGTCCCCAACACCTCCCCGCCGCATCCCAACACGCCCAGGAGCAGACATCCATGGCAGTCAAGACCGCTGACCTCCGCCACGAGGGCGGCCTCCGTTTCGTCGCCCGGACCGGCTCCGGCTTCGAGGTCGTCATGGACAACGCGACCGGCAACACCGGTCCGCGACCCATCGAGCTCCTCGCCGTCGCGATCGGCGGCTGCACCGCGATGGACGTCGTCACCATCCTCGAGAAGAAGCGCCAGGTGGTCACGCGGTACGCCCTCCGCGTCGAGGGCGAGCAGCGCAATGGGCACCCGCACGCCTTCCGGCAGGTGACGATCACCCACGAATTCGAGGGTCCGGCCGTGGACGTCGAGGCCGTCCGGCGCGCGATCGAGCACTCCGCCACGAAGTACTGCTCGGTCTCGGTCGGCCTGGCCAGCGGGATCGCCGAGCTGCACCACCGGTACGTGGTGGTCTCGCCGCTCGGATCCGCGCCGGTGGAGGGCGAGGCCGCCGTCACGGGCCCCGGCCAGGAACTCCCGCCCGACGAGGCGTAGCCGCCGGCATCCCGCGTCAGTCGAGCGTCACGTCCGCCGCAGAAGTCGGTCGCCGCTCCAGATGTTGCGGGACGAGAATGCCGGAGGCGTCGTCTCGCGGAGCCAATCCCTGATCCGCCCCGTACCCTCGTAGAGGTACCAGGCTTCATCAAGACGGAAGGCGGGCTCACGCGTCCACCCGGGAAGGTCGAGCCCGTCGCGAGTGCACAGTGCCTCGATCGCTGCGGCCAGCAGAGCAGCCCATCGACGCTCTTCCTCGTTGGCGAACGGAGGACGCTGCGCAGCGAGTCCGATCCTCGACCCTGGCAGATACGTCCAGTCGGTCAAGTCCCAGCACGTGGTGTAGCAGCAGACGCAACGCATCCTCGCGTCCCG
>CAZVPS010000381.1:0-2079 GCA_964629105.1 uncultured Anaerolineaceae bacterium | reverse complement strand
CGATGATCCCGTTATGGATCACCGTGATCTCGCCCGTGCAGTCCACGTGAGGGTGGGCATTCAGGTCGTTGGGGCGGCCGTGCGTGGCCCAGCGCGTGTGGGCCAGGCCGATGCCGGCATTGGGGGTCCGGGCCTCGAGGGCGGTCGCGAGGTTGGCCAGCTTCCCGGCCCTCTTTTCGACGAAGAGATCGCCCGCCTCCGTGATCAGGGCGATCCCGGCCGAGTCGTAGCCCCGGTACTCCAGGCGCCGCAGCCCCTCCATCAGGATCGGGCCCGCGGCTCGTGGTCCCGTGTAGCCGACGATTCCGCACATGCCGCTCGAACCCACCTCTGCTGCCCGGGGCGCCCGCGCCGACACCCCTGCCGGCGCCCTAGTGTAGGCGCTCGCCCGCCAGCGCAGCCAGCGCGTCCGCCAGCTCGCGGACGACCGAGGGATCGGCACCCTCGACCATGACGCGCAGGGCGGGCTCCGTTCCGGACGGGCGGACGAGGACCCGCCCCCCGGCGCCCAGCCGATCCCGCGCGGCCGTGATCGCCTCGCCGAGCACCGGATCCGCCTCCCACTGCTCCTTGCGCCGCGCCGGGACGGCGCGCTGCTCCTGCGGGAAGAGCGGAACGACCGACGCAAGCTCGTCGATCGGCCGGCCGGCGCGACCCAGGATCGCCAGGAGCTCCAGGCCGGTCACGAGGCCATCGCCGGAGCTGGCGTACTCGAGGACGATCACGTGGCCGCTCTTCTCCCCGCCGAGGCCGGCCCCCGTCACCTGCATCCCTTCGAGGATGTACTTGTCCCCGACCGGCGTCCGAACGAGGCGCCCGCCGGCGGACGCGAGCGCGGCCTCCAGGCCGCCGTTCGAGAGGACGGTCACGACGAGAATCCCGCCCGGCAGCGCGCCGCGCGCGAGGCGGTCGAGCGCGCAGACGCCGAGCACCTGGTCGCCGTCCACGACCCGGCCGTGACGATCGACCACGACGAGCCGGTCGGCGTCGCCGTCCAGCGCGAAGCCCAGGTCGGCCCCCCGGGCCAGGACCTCGGCGGCAAGGGAGGCCGGTGCCGTGGCGCCGCAGCCGTCGTTGATGTTGACCCCGTCCGGCTCGTTGTGGATGACGTCCACGCGGGCGCCCGTCGCCGCGAGGATCTCGGGGGCGGTCGCTCCGCCGGCGCCGTTCGCGCAGTCGAGGACGATGTGGAGATCGCACGGCGTCGCCGCGGCGAGGCGCCGCCGGTCCTCGCGGTAGCGGTCTGTCAGGTCCGGGGCCTCCACGACGCGTCCGATCCCGGCGTTCCGCGGTCCGCCGAGCTCCTCGGCCCGCCAGATCAGCTGCTCGAGGGCGTCCTCGGCCGGCTCGTCGAGCTTGAGGCCGCGGCTGTCGAGCACCTTGAGGCCGTTGTCGTCGGCGGGATTGTGCGAGGCGGACACCATGATGCCCGCCGCGAACGCCCCGCTGCCGGCCAGGAAGGCGAGGGCCGGCGTGGGGAGCACCCCGGCGATCCGGACGTCTGTCCCCATGCTGGCGGCGCCGGCGGCGATCGCCGCCACCAGCATCCCGCCCGAGCGCCGGGTGTCCTGGCCGACGACCAGGGCGCCTCCCGCCCCCGCCAGCTCATAGGCGACCGCCCTCCCCAGAGCGTAGGCCAGCGGCGGCCGCAGGTCGACGTTGGCGGTGCCGCGGATCCCGTCGGTGCCGAAGAGTCGCCCCATGCTCAGGGGGCCGGCGACGGGGTCGTCGCGGGGAGCGTGGCCGGCGACGGCGTCGGCGTCGGAGCAGGCGTGGCCATGGGCATGACGGTCACCGTCACCTCCAGGGGCGATGCGGAAACGAGGGTCACCCCGGCCGGCAGCCGGGCGGTCACGGGCACCAGAGCCATCCCGGGTCGCAGCCCCGCGACATCCAGGCGGGCGGCGATGCGGGTGGGATCGACGGCGTCGAGCGCCTCGAGCGTCCCGCCCACGGTCAGGAGCACGCGGTCGATGGCCGGCCGGTAGGCGAGGTCGGGTCCGCCGTTGACCACCTCGACCCCCGCCTCGAAGGTGCGCGTCCCCGTGCGGGGGCGGATCGCGATCGTCACCCGCACCT
>CAZVPS010000380.1:0-2082 GCA_964629105.1 uncultured Anaerolineaceae bacterium | reverse complement strand
GCGAGCCCGTGCCGCAGGCGCTCTTCGGCGGCACGACCGAGATCGACCTCGGTCCGGGCGCCGTCCTGCGCTTCGCCTCGATCCAGGACCTCCCCTGCGGGACCACCGCCCTCCAGCAGCGGACAGCGCGAATCGGGGCCGGGGCAACCCTCCGCTTCGCGATCGCCCAGCTGGGCGGGCGCGTCGTCCGCTCGCGGATCGACAACCGCCTCGAGGGCGACGGCAGCGAGGTGGAGCAGGTCGAGATCGTGTTCGGCGGTCGCGACCAGCTCTTCGACCTGACCGCGTACACGCGTCACGTCGGCAGGGACACGACCGGGAACCTCCTGTCCAAGGCGGTCCTCCAGCACGGCGCTCGGGCCTACGTCAAGGGCCTCATCTCGATCGAGAAGTCGGCCCGCGGGACCGACAGCTTCCTCGGCGAGTTCGGGATGCTCCTCGACAAGCAGAGCCGCTCGGTCACGATCCCGAGCCTGGAGATCGACCAGCCCGACTGCCGGCGGGCCGCCCACGCCTCGTCGGTCGGCCCCATCGACCCGGCCCAGCTCTTCTACCTGGAGAGCCGCGGGATCACGCCGGACGAAGCCCGCAAGTTCATCACCCTGGGCTTCCTGGAGCCGGTCGTCGCCCGGGTCCCGCTCGAGGCCGAGCAGGAGCGCCTCTGGGCGCTCCTCGAGGCGAAATGGACGGATTCGCTCGGCGACACCGCCTCCCCGGCCGCCTGACCGCGTGAGCCGGCGGCCTGCGTGAGCCGGCGGATCGACTGCGGCCTCCTGGCAGACCTCGCCGAGGGGACGATGCAGATGACGTGGGTGGACGGAACGAAGCCGCTCCTGCTCGTCAACGTCGGCGGGATCGTCCGCGCCGTCCAGGGGATCTGCAGCCACGAGTACTTCGAGCTGGACCGCGGGTTCCTGACCGCGGGCAGCCTGACCTGTGCGCTCCACCTGTCCCGCTTCGACCTCGTCTCCGGCGAGCCGCTGGACGCCCCGGCCGACGAGCCGCTCGCCGTCTACCCGGTGAGGATCGAGGACGGCCGGATCATCGTGGAGTTCCCCGGCTAGGAGCCGTCCCGGGAGGGCTCCGGCGCGTGGACGCCCGGGTGTCCGCTCGTGGGTCCGCCGCCCGCTGCCTCGCCCGCTGCCTCGCCCGAAGCCTCGCTCGCCGCCTGCTGCGCCCGCATCCGATCCACGAATGCCCGCACCCCCTCCTCGAGATCGTGCCATCCCTGGACCGAGAGATCGCGGACCCCGTCGACGTCGTGGCGCGCGAAGAGGTCGAGGAGGGAACTGTCGGCTTCCGCCCCGAGCGATCCCATCGCGCCGCCGTAGGCGAACCGGACGAGACGCTCCAGGCGGAGGCTGACCGACGGGTAGACCCGATCGAGCTCGCGGTTGGCGGCGATCCGCAGGAGGCGGTCGTGGAACTCGAAGAGGTCGGCTTCCGCCGCCAGGTCGTCACGTGCCGCGATATGGGCCAGCCGCGACTCCTGCAGCGCGCGGAGTTCGGCCAGGTCCTCGGCCGTGGCTCGCCGGGCGACGAGCTGGCGCAGGAGCACGATGAGCGCCTGCGAGACCTGGACGAGGTCGAGCATCTCGTCGGGATCGAGCGGGGCGACGCGGGCGCCGCGGTTTGCGTCCAGGTCGACGAGGCCGAAGGCGGCCAGGCGGGTGAGGGCCTCGCGAACGGGGGTCCGGCTGACACCGAGCCACGCGGCGAGCTCGTCCTCCCTGAGACGCTCGCCCGGCTTGAGATCGCCCCGCACGATGGCGGCGCGCAGGCGACGCTCGGCCTGCTCGCGGCGAAGCGGCCGCGCTGGGACCGGATCTGGGACGCCGGGGACGGGCATGGCCAGATCGTACAGGCCGGATGCGGCGCGCGTGGGCCCCGGAGGGACATCGGCCTGCGGGGAAAGGAAGGGCCGCGACGCCGGGGGGTGGGCGTCGCGGCCGGAGTGCGCCTGACGGCGCCGTCCGGGTCGGGGGGAACCCGGGACGGCCAGATTGTATACGGTACGCGGAAGGCGTGTCGAGCGATTTCGCGACGACCTTCGTCGCCCGGGAAGGCCGCGCGGCGGCGAAG
>CAZVPS010000379.1:0-2087 GCA_964629105.1 uncultured Anaerolineaceae bacterium | reverse complement strand
GGTCAGGCGACGCCGGCCTCGCGCGAGAAGGCGGCCACGATCTGGTCGAGCTCGTCCGCCACCCCGTCGGCGAGCGGCGGCGGGACGTGCGTGGCGAGGAGCGAGCGGGCGCGCTCCCGGGCCCGGTCGCGGGGCGTCTGCCGGCCGTGGGCCTCCCACTCCTCCCACGTGCCCCGGTCAAAGAGGCGCGGCTGCCAGAGGCCGCGCATGTGGGCGAGCGTGTGGTCCTCGGCCAGGAAGTTGCCCGCCGGGCCGACCTCGTCGATCACCCCCACCGCGAGCGACTCGTCGTCCACCGCGATCCCCGCGGCAAGGTGACGGATCAGCCCGAAGATCTCCGCGTCGAGGACCATCTCCTCGAGGGCGAAGACGCGGGCCGCGAAGAGGAGCCCCGCCCCGGACAGCATGTCCGCGCCGGCCAGGAGGCTCACGAGGCCCGAGAGGCCGTTCTCCAGGCCGGCTTGCCAGTCGGGCGACTTGGCACCCGGCGCGAACGTCCCCACGCTCGACGGCAGCCGGTAGTGGCGCGCGAGCTGGGCGAACGACGCCTGGTAGAGGAGGTCCTCTGGACCGCCGCAGGCCACGAGGCCGCTGCGGAGGTCCATCGTGGTCGAGCAGGCGCCGTAGAAGGTGGGCGCGGCCGGGGCGAGCGTCTCGAGGATCGTGACGCCGGCGAGGACCTCGGCGTTGGTCTGGGCCAGGACCCCGGCGGGCGTGGCCGGCGCCGTGGCGCAGCCGATGGCCATGACGACGAAGCCGGCGGGCACCCCGGCATCGGCGTAGACGAGCGCCGCCTCGAGCGCGTCGCCCTCGAACTGGAGCGGGCTCAGGCTCACCTGGAACGACGAGAGGATGGGGCGGGCGCGGAGAGCGTCGCCGCCCCCGGCCACCGCCCGAGCCAGCTCGACGGCGCCGCGGGCGGCGAGCGGCGTGACCGCCGTCATGAGCTGGACGTGCTTGCCGCTGTTCGCGAGCTGGGTCCGCAGCTCGTGGAGCGGCCGGACGGGCACGGGCCGGTCGCCGGCCTCCACGCCCTGCCAGAGGAAGGCGATCTCGGGGAGCGCGTCGGCCAGCCGCGTGACCTGCGCCAGGTCGGCCTCCGTGGACGGGCGGCGAAGGCCGCTGTCGAAGTCGAGGATCTCAGCCGCGCTCCCGTCCACTGACAGGTATCCGTGGGCGCCGTCCAGCGGCAGGTCCCAGGCGGGATCGCGGGCAGCGAGCGTGTAGGTCCGCGGAACCGCCGCGAGCGCCGCCTCGACGAGCGCCGCCGGCAGGCGGACCCGGTCGCCGTCGACGCGGGCTCCGGCCGCGGCGAGGCGGTCGCGGATCCCGGCCGAGCCCACGGCGACGCCGGTCTGCTCGAGGATCCGCAGGCTCGCGGCATGCAGCCGGACCAGGCCGTCGGGCGAGAGCGGGCGGAGGAATGGCTCCCCGAGCGGGAGCGCGCGGATGGGCGACGTGGGTGCCGGCATGGGGCGAGGCCTCCGGGCGACATGAAGCGGTGGCTGCGAGCCTAGCCGACCGGTCGGCCGCGCACCGCACCCGCGAGCACGGCCGCCCGCCGCTCGCGCTCCGCCTCGAGGTCGCCGGCGCGTATCCGGATTCGCTCGGCGAGGTCGGGCACGATCCCCCAGGCGAAGTCCTCCCATCCCGCGACGGCCGTGTTCCACGCCGCCAGGACCGCGGGGCCGAGCCGCCGGGTATGGCCGCCGGCGTCCCGCACGACCGGCCGCAGGTAGTGGGCGGCGACGAGGCGCTCTCGGGGGGCGCCGCCCTGCTCGCCGCCGTCCGGCGTCCCGCCACCGTCCGGCTCGCCGACGACCAGGACCACGCCCATGAACGAGATCTCGTCGTCCGTCAGCCCCTGGCGTCGCAGCACGGCGAGAACGCCCGCCAGGTCGTCGGCGGCGACGGCCACGGCCAGGCCGCTCCGGCCGCTCGTGACGGCGAGCGCGGCCCGCAGGATCCCGGGAGGCGTCGTGGTCTCGAGGCGACCGGCGACCCGGACCAGCCGGTCGGCGCCGGCCCCGCCCGCCGGATCCGGGCGCCGGTCGGGCGGCAGGGCCGCCACCAGCCCGTCGAGGAGC
>CAZVPS010000378.1:0-2091 GCA_964629105.1 uncultured Anaerolineaceae bacterium | reverse complement strand
CGAGCGGCCCGAGGCCCAGGCGTCCGGCGAGCCAGAACGCCCCCGCGGCGGCCCCGCCGAGCGCCATCAGCCCGACCGCGGCGGCCTGCGCGAGCGGGCCCAGGCCCAGGGGTATGGAGGCCAGGCCGAGCAGGGTCCCCGCGGCAGCCGGCCCGCCGACGGCGATCCGGATCTCCTCCACGGTCCAGGCAACGGGATGGAGGACCGCCACCGCGGACGCGACCAGGGTCAGGGCGACCATGAGCAGCAGGAAGAGCAGGTTGCCCCCGGTCGTCGCCTCCGGGCCCGTGGAGATGGCCATGTAGCCGAGGGTCGCCGCGATCGCCGCCAGGCCCACCACGATGAGCGCCCGGCCCAGGGCGGAGCGGAGCAGGATCAGGAGCCCGATCCCGCCGATGGCGTAGAGAGCAACCCATTTCGAGGCGAGCGCAAGACCCAGGAGGAGCCCGACGACGGGCAGGCCCACCCAGAAGGCGCCTCGCCAGCGCCACGCGCCGGTCCAGATCGCCGCGAAGACCGTCAGGGCGGCAACGACGAAGAGCGCCACGTACGCATCGTTCATCGCGATCCGGGACTGCGCGAAGAGCATCCCGTCCGCGAGGACGAAGAGGCCGGCCAGCACGGCGACCGGGCGGCGCCGGAAGAGGATGCGGGCCAGGAGGTAGAGCAGGCCCGCCATCAGGACGCCGGCGAGGACGCCGGGGAGGCGCCAGGAGAAGGCGTTCCGGCCCAGGTCCACCGCCGCGCCGGCCCCGTCCACGGCAAAGAGGAGGAGCTGCTCGCGGTCGCTGCTCGGGTATGCCGCCGCTGTGTCCATGGCCAAGGCCGCCGGCGCGAAGGGGAGGACGGCGTCGGCGAAGACGGAGTTGCCGCGCGGCTCGACAACGTAGACGGTGGTCGCGGCGCCGTCCGACGTCCGGCCCAGGACGTGGACGAGCTGGCTCGCGTCGTTGAACGTCACGCGCTCGACCGCCCCCGGCATCCAGACGGTCTGCGCGAGCGAGGCCGCCGTGTCGCCCGTCGGGATCTTCACGACCGCGAGCGTGATCCCGCTCGCGATGTAGAGGGTTGGCGCCTCGAGGCCCTTCACCTCGACCAGGCCCGTCGCGGGGGCGTCGAGCGGCACGGTTCCCGTCACGCGCCCCGAGGCCGGCTCCAGGAAGGTGACGCCGGCCGTGCCGGCCACGGCGACCCGCGGAACGTCCTGCACGTCGAGCCCCGCCAGCCGGCCGTCCGCGATCGCGGCGTCGATCGCCTCGCGGTCTGCCCCGAGGTCCGTGGTCACGATGGCGCGAGGCGCGTCGCCGGCCAGCAGGTCGCGGTACGCCGCCTCGTCGCCGCCCGTCAGGCGGGCGAGCTCGGCGGCGGCGGCGGCCGGATCGGGGATCTCCACCGGCGTGGCCACGAGCGCGGCGACGCGTCCCGCGTCGACCACCTCGGCGCGCCCGTCCAGGGTGGTCCGCGAGAGCTCGGCCGCGGTCGCGGCATCGAGGGTGACGAGACCGTCGTCCGGCGTCCCGACGAGCAGGTAGTCGCCGTCGCCCACCGCCCAGAGCCGCTCGACGGGCACTCCGACCGTCGCGAAGGACAGTGGTGCATGGTCGGCGGCGACCGCGCGCAGGTCGTCGGCCGTGACGTCCGTCGCGAGCGTGAGGATCTCGCCGCCCGTGGTCCCGACGTAGGCCACGCGAGCGACGGGATCCACGGCCACCGCCCGGGCGCCGGGCACCGCGAAGCGGGCGAGGAGCGCGCGGGTGCGCAAGTCGTAGACGTCGAGCGAGTCGCCCGTCGCCACGTAGAGGCGCTCACCGCCGCGCGTCATCGCCCCCGGCTCGGCTCCCTCGGCAACGTCCCAGCGGGGCTCGATCGCCGCGTCCCGAACCGCCGTCCCGAGGTCACTCTCGGCGACGACCCGGTTGTTCCCGACGAGGTCGATCGCCTCGGCGATCGCGTACTTGGCGAGATGGGGATGGGTGTACTCGTAGATCCCGTGCGGCTCGTCGTAGCGCCAGTCCTGGAGGAACTCGATCGCCGTCCGCGCGTGGTAGACCTCGTCGAAGTGCATCCGCATGGGCTCGCCGAGCCGGAACG
>CAZVPS010000377.1:0-2116 GCA_964629105.1 uncultured Anaerolineaceae bacterium | reverse complement strand
CGAACCCGGCGCCGGCGCCGTACGTGTAGCCCTTCTCCTCGCGCAGCTTCATGTTCAACCGGCTGTTGAAGAGGCCCCCGAGGATCGCCGACATGACGGACACGGCGTGGAAGTCCGGCGTGCGTCGGGGCAGGCCGCGGTGGCCGACGCGCAGCTCCGACTGGACGGAGCCCGGCCGGTGGACCACCCGGACGACCGGACGATCGAGCCGCCCGGCGTCCGTCGGGGCGGGCCGAGCCGCGGCCTCCGGGGCGGGAGCGAGGTCACCGAGCAGCGGCTCGAGGATGGCCGGAAGATCGATGCCGGTCAGGTCGCCGCCGATCACGAGGGCGGCGCGCTCGAAGCCGGCCCAGCTCGCCCAGGAGGTCTCGACGACGCCGGCGTCGATGCCTGCCACGGTGTCGCGCAGCCCGCCGGACGGCCGGGCGTACGGGCTGGCCGCGTCGTAGATGGTGGCGAGGTACGCCTCCTCGGCCCGGCGCGCCGGGTCCGCCTTCGCCTGGAGCAGGTCGTTCAGGCGCTGGTCGCGGAGGCGCTCCACCTCGCGGGGCGGGAAGGCGGGCTCGCGCACGACCTCGGCAAGGAGCTCGAGGGCCGGCGCGAGGCGCTCGGCCGGAACCTCGACGCCGACGACGGTGGCGTCCCAGCCCGCCTCGGCCCGCAGCGACGCCCCGAGACGCTCGGCCGCCTCCACGAGCGCGAGGGCATCGCGGCGGCGGGTTCCCTCGGTCAGGGACCGGGCGGCGAGAACGGTCGCGCCGCCGATCGCCGCGAGCTCGTCGACCGCGCCCATCGGCAGGGTCAGGCTCGCCGTGACGAGCGGTCGACCGGGAAGGTGGACGAAGCGGACCGGCAGCCCCCCCGAGAGGCTTCCGTGCTCGACCGCAGGGAAGGTGAAGGGACGCGGCGTCCCGGGAACCGGCCGCGTGCCGAGGGCGGCCTCGAGCGGATCGAGCGCGCTCATGCCTGCGCCTCCGTCCGTGCCTGGGCCCCCGTCACGCCGTCCTCGAGCGGTCCGCCCGAGCTGTCTACTTCCTCGTCGCCGGCGTCCTCCGCGCCCGCGGGCGCCGCGCCGGCGGCCGGCACGTAGGTGAGGACGACACGGTTGTGCTCGACCAGCAGGGCCGCACAGGCGGCGCGCACGTCCGCCGCGGTCACCGCGAGATAGCGATCGAGCTGGCGGTTGATCTCGTCCGGCTCGTCGAGCAGTGTCGCGAACATGCTCAGCCGGTCGGCGCGCTCCGAGACCCGCTGGAGCGACCCGAGCTCGTCGGTCTCGATCAGCGCCTTCGCCCGCAGCAGCTCGTCCTCGGTCACGTCCTCGGCGGCGAGGCGCGCGATCTCCTCGAAGAAGCCGGCCTCGACGGCCTCGGCGGTGGCGTCGGGCCGGACGGTCGCCCAGCCCATGAAGACCGAGGGACCGGACGCGAACGGAAGGAGGAAGATGGTCACGTCCTGGGCGATCCGGCCCTCGCGAACGAGCCGGCGATGGAGACGGCTCCCCTTGCCGCCGGCCAGCACCTGGGCCGCGATCTCCAGCGCGTAGAGCCGCTCGTCGCCGATCGCCGGCGCGCGGTACGCGGCGTAGATCCGGGTGAGGGGGACCCGGTCCTCCACGGTCTCGCGCCGCTCGTCGCCGAGCGTCATGGGGAGGGGATCCACCGCGAAGGGCGGGATCGCCGGGTTCGGCGGGATCGGCCCGAAGTACTGCTTCACCCAGGCGCGGGCCCGGCCGGGATCGACGTCGCCGACGATCGAGAGGACCGCGTTGTTGGGGGCGTACCAGGTCCGGAAGAAGGCGCCCACGTCCTCGAGCGACGCGGCGTCGAGATCCTCCATCGACCCGATCGTCGGGTGGTGGTATGGATGGTCCGGCGGGTAGAGGTGGCCCAGCAGCTTCTCCTGCCACGTGCCGTACGGCTGGTTGTCGTAGCTCACCCGCTTCTCGTTCTTGACCACGGCGCGCTGGTTGTCGAGGTTCTCCTGGCTGAGCGCATCGAGCAGCGTGGCCAGCCGGTCGGCCTCCAGCCAGAGGGCGAGCTCCAGCTGGTGCGACGGCACCGTCTCGAAGTAGTTGGTGCGGTCCAGCCACGTCGTGCCGTTCATCGTCCCGCCG
>CAZVPS010000376.1:0-2141 GCA_964629105.1 uncultured Anaerolineaceae bacterium | reverse complement strand
TTCGGCGAGCACAACATCCAGGGGATCGGCGACAAGCACATCCCGCTGATCCAGAACGTGATGAACACCGACCTCGTCGTGGGCATCTCGGACCGGGCGACGGACCGCCTTCTCGTCCTCCTGAACACGGCGGCCGGGCGCGCCCACCTCGCGGCGCGGGGCGTGCCCGACGCGGTGCTGGCTGAGCTCCCGTCCCTGGGCATCTCGTCGATCTGCAACGTGCTCGCCGCGATCAAGACGGCAAAGCAGCTGGGCCTGGGCCCCGACGAGGTGGTCGTGACCGTGGCCACCGACGGCGCGGCGATGTACCTGACTGAGGTGGAGAAGGTCATGGCCCGCGACTTCCCGGCCGGTTTCGGCGCCGTCGAGGCGGCCGAGACGTTCGGGCGCTACGTGCTGGGCGCCGGCACGGACGACCTCCTGGAGCTGACGCCGGCCGAGCGGGAGCGGATCTTCAACCTCGGCTACTTCACGTGGGTGGAGCAGCAGGGCGTCTCCTTCGCCGACTTCATCGCGCGGCGCGACCAGGCCTTCTGGCGCGACCTCCGGGCGAGCATCCCGGCCTGGGACGACGCGATCCGGGAGATGAACGCGCGCGCCGGGGTCGAGGTGGACGCGTGACCGAAGGACGACCCGCGGCCGTCGCCGCGCCGCCCACGGCGCTCGTCTGCGCGGGGTGCGGGCACCGCGTCCCGGACGAGGCGCCGCTGACGTTTGCCTGCCCGGACGCGCGGCCGGGCGACGACGTGGACCACGTGCTGGTCCGCGAGCTGGATCCGGCGGCGGCTGCGGCGGGCGCGTTCGGCGAGGATCCCGCGAGCCCGAACCCCTACGTCCGCTGGCGGACCCGCTTCCACGCCTACCACCGGGCGCGGGCGCTGGGGTGGAGCGACGCGGAGTACATCGGGCTCGTCGGGCGTCTCGACACGGCGGTCGCGATGGTGGACGGCCACGGGTTCCGGATGACGCCGTTCGCGCGGAGCGGCGCGCTCTCCGATGCGCTGGGCTTCTCGGCGACCGGCGGGGTCTGGGTCAAGGACGAGACCGGCAACGTCTCGGGCTCGCACAAGGCGCGCCACCTCTTCGGGACGCTCCTGGAGCTGGCCGTCGAGGAGGCGCGCCGCGACGCGGCCGGCTCCCGGCCGCGAGCCGGACGCGCCCCCCTGGCCATTGCCTCCTGCGGCAACGCGGCCCTCGCCGCGGCGGTCGTCGCGCGCGCCGCCGGACGCCACCTCGACGTCTTCATCCCGCCGGACGCCGATCCCGTCGTCGTGGCGCGGCTGCGGGCCCTCGGAGCTGCGTGCGCCGTGTGCGAGCGCGAGCCGGGGGTCGCGGGCGACCCGACCTACCACGCCCTCCTGCGGGCCATCGAGGCCGGCGCCGTTCCGTTCACCTGCCAGGGGAACCTGAACGGCTTCGCGATCGAGGGCGGGGAGACGCTCGGCTGGGAGCTGGCGGCGGCGGTCGGCGCTCCCGAGGGCCCGCCGCGCCTCGACCGGCTCGTAGGGCAGGTCGGCGGAGGAGCGCTCCTCTCGTCGGTCGTTGCCGGGTTCCGGGATGGTGCCCGCTCCGGCGACGCCTCCGCCTTGCCGCGGATCCACGCGGTCCAGCCGACCACCGTCCACCCCCTCGCCCGCGCGTTCGAGCGCGTGCGAGCCCGCGTCGCCGCCGGCGAGCCGATCGACGCCGCCCTGGCCGACGCCGCACGCCACCGGTCGGCCTTCATGTGGCCCTGGGAGCAGGAGCCGCACAGCGTCGCCCACGGGATCATCGACGACGAGACCTACGACTGGCGCGCCTGCGTCGCCGGGATGCTCGAGTCGGGCGGCGGCCCGCTCGTTGCCTCCGAGGCGACGTTCGAGGAGGCCAATGCGCTGGCCCGCGCGACGACCGGGATCGACGTCGATCACACTGGCACCGCCGGCCTGGCCGGCCTCCTCGACCTCGTGCGGACGGGGGCCGTCGGGCCCGACGAGACCGTCGCCATCCTCTTCACCGGCGCCGTGCGGCGCCCGCCGACGCCGGCGCCCGGCGCCCAACCCGTCACCCGTGCGGCGCACCGGCGCCTGCACTCCCACCACGCAACGAGCGGAGGAATCTGATGCGGAGCTTCCTGGGCCGGGACATCCTGTCCCTCAAGG
>CAZVPS010000375.1:0-2142 GCA_964629105.1 uncultured Anaerolineaceae bacterium | reverse complement strand
GCGTCCCCTTCCAGCCGGGGTCCACGTACCCGGCGGTGGAGTGGATGAGGAGCCCTAGGCGCCCCAAAGAACTCTTGCCCTCGAGCCTGGCCACGAGGTCCGTCGGGAGCTCCACCCACTCGATGGTCTGGCCCAGGACGAACTCGCCCGGGTGGAGGATGAACGGCTCGTCGTCGCGAATGCCCAGCAGCTCGGTCAGGTCGGGCTGCGCCTCGCGGGGATCGATGAAGGCATAGCGGTTGTTGCGGAAGACCCGGAAGCTGCGGTCCAGGTGGAGGTCGACCGAGGAGGGCTGCAGGTCGGCCGGATCGTAGGGCTCGATGCGGATCCGCCCTGCCTCGAGCTCCGCCCGGATGTCGCGGTCGGCGAGGACGCTCACGGCAGGCTGGCCTCCGTCTCGGGCTCGCGCTCCGCGTAGAGCGAGTCCACCTCCCGCTTGAGGGTCTCCAGGTCCTCGAACGACTGGTAGACGCTCGCGAAGCGGATGTAGGCGATCTGGTCGAGCGCCCGCAGCTGCTCCATGGCGAGTTCGCCGATCCGCGCGGAAGCGACCTCGGTCGCGCCTGCTGCCCGCAGGAGCGCCTCGATCGCGTCGGCGGCGCGGTCCGCGGCCCCGTCGGCGACCGGCCGGCGCGTCAGGGCCTTCCGGATGCCGGCGGCGAGCTTGTCCCGGTCGAACTCCTGGCGCAGCCCGTCGCGCTTGACGACCACGAGGCGCGCCGCCTCCATCCGCTCGTAGGTCGTGAACCGGGCCCCGCAGGTGACGCACTCGCGCCGGCGCCGGATCGTGGCGGCGTCCTCGAGGTCCCGCGAGTCCACCACCCGCGTGTCGCGCTCCTCGCACGTGGGACAGCGCATTCCGTCCTCCCGCCGCCGACACCACAAGATCTTGTGGTCTGGGCGGACGATACCACGACATACGGTGGTCCAAAGACCATCCACGTCGGCCGGCCCGACCAGCGCCGGGCGCCCGGACCGACCTCCGCCGTTCAGCCCCTCCGTGGCCGGTCGCTGTACCAGACACCGGCCTGCGCGCGGCCGGACCGCAGGCCGGCGGCGAGGGACGTGAGCGCCTCACCGGCGTGCAGCAGGTTGAGGTAGCCGCGCTTGATCGACGTCTCGCCCTCGAGCTCCCGCGGCCGGCCGGCCGTGACCCCGAGGAGGACGCAGCCGTGCCTGACCATCTCGATGGACCGACCGGCCCGGTCGATCTCCTCCGCCAGGCGGACACACAGCGCGGCGAGCGCGGCAGGCGGGACCAGGGCGTCCGCCTCCACGCGGAAAGCGCCAAGGGCCTCCAGGAGCTGCGGGAGCACGTCGTCGAGCGTCGACGGGGCGTCGTTCCTTCGGCGGACCCGGTCGATGCGCTCGGCGCCGGCGGAGATGGCGGCGACGGCTCGGCCCGCCAGTGCGGCACCGTCACGGCGGAACGCCTCGTCCTCGCGGGTGACGGCGACGACGCCCGCCGCCCGGCGCAGCACGTAGGCGAAGGCGATCGCGAGAAGGACGAAGAGGGCCAGCGACGCGACGGTCAGGACCTCGGCCACGCTTGCCGACCCCTCAGGTGGCGCGGGCGCGGAGCGCCGCGACGACGGCCGGGACGATCTCGAACAGGTCGCCGATGACGTAGAGGTCGGCGTGCTCGACGAGCGGAGCATCGGGGTCGCGGTTGATCGCGATGATGGTCTCGGCGTCCTGCATGCCGACCCGGTGCTGGATGGCGCCGGAGACGCCGATGCCAACGTAGAGGGCGGGGCGGATCGTCTTGCCGGTCTGGCCGACCTGCACGGCGAACGGCAGCCAGCCCGCGTCGACCGCCGCCCGCGTGGCCGCCACCGCGCCCCCGAGAGCGCCCGCCAGCTCCTCCAGGAGCGCCACGCCGTCGGGACCGCCGAGCCCACGCCCGCCGGCCACGACGATCGGCGCCTCCTCGATGCTTGCCGACCTCGTGGCGGCGTCGGCACGGCCGATGACGCGGACGCCGCTCACGGCCGGCACGGCGACCGCGACGACGTCGATGGGACCGGCCACAGCGGCCGGCGCGGCCGTCACGGCGCCCGGGCGCAGCGTGACGATTCCGCGCCCGTCCGCGAAGGCCGATGTGGTCAGCGCCCGCCCGCCCAGCACGCTCATCTCCACGCG
>CAZVPS010000374.1:0-2166 GCA_964629105.1 uncultured Anaerolineaceae bacterium | reverse complement strand
GATCGCCGAGATCGAGAGCAAGGCCGAGCAGCTGCTCGGCGACCTGTGAGGCCGGCCCGATGACCCTCCCGACCACGACGGCCGCCGAGCCGCTCAAGCTCACCCGCAAGGACTTCGCCAGCGACCAGGAGCCGCGCTGGTGCCCGGGCTGCGGTGACTACTCCATCCTGGCCCAGACGCAGAAGGTGATGCCCGACTTCGGGATCCCGAAGGAGAAGATCGTCTTCATCTCGGGTATCGGCTGCTCCGGCCGATTCCCGTACTACATGAACACGTACGGCTTCCATTCGATCCACGGCCGGGCCCCGACGCTGGCGACGGGGCTCAAGGTGGCCCGCCCGGACCTCATGGTCTGGGTCGTCACGGGTGACGGGGACGCCCTCTCGATCGGTGGCAACCACATCCTGCACGCGATGCGCAAGAACGTGGACATCCGCGTCGTGATGTTCAACAACAGGATCTACGGGCTCACGAAGGGCCAGGCCTCCCCGACCTCGGAGCTCGGCCAGAAGACGAAGTCGACCCCCGTCGGCTCGATCGACTACCCGGTCCACCCGCTCATGATCGCCCTCGCCGCCGAGGCGAGCTTCGTGGCCCGCACGGTCGACACCCAGGCCGACCACATCCAGGGCGTCATCGAGAAAGCCGGCTTCCATCGCGGCTCGGCCTTCGTCGAGGTCCTCCAGAACTGCAACATCTTCAACGACGGCGCGCACCGGGCGTTCACCGACCGTGACGTTCGCGAGGACCGGATGCTCGTCCTCGAGCACGGCAAGCCGATGCTCTTCGGCAAGAACCGGGACATGGGGATCCGCCTCGACGGGCTGCGCCCGGAGATCGTCCACGTCGGTGTCGACGGGGTGACGGAAGCCGACATCCTCGTTCACGACGAGACGAGCGAGGATCCCACCATCCACAACATGCTGGCCCGAATCTACTGGCCGGAGTTCCCGGTCCCGATCGGCGTCATCCGCAACGTCCCCCGGCCCACTCACGACGAGCTGATCGACGCGCAGATCCGCGACGCGATCAGCCGCCAGAGCGTGGGCGACATCGGGAAGCTCCTCGGCGGCGGTGAGACCTGGACCGTTCAATGAGGGGCGCGGGGGCGGGCGCCCCCGCCGGCGACGACCGACCGGCCATTCCAGCGGCCCGCTTCGCGGACCGGATCGCCCGTGCCCAGGCCGGCGCGCGCGCGCGTGGCCTCGACGCGCTGCTCGTCGGCGTCGGCCCCGACCTCGTCTATCTCACCGGGTACGGTGCGATGCCACTGGAGCGCCTGACGATGCTCGTGGTCCCGGACGAGGGACCCGTGACCCTCGTCGTGCCGCGGCTGGAGGCAACGCCCGCCCGGGGATGCCCGGCCGTGGCGGGCGGCCACGTCGCGATCGCCACCTGGGAGGAGATCGAGGACCCGGTGGCGCTCGTGCGGCACCTGCTCCCGCGGGTCGTGGGCCGGCTCGGCGCCTCCGACCGGCTCTGGGCCCTCCACCTCCTGCGCTTCCAGGCGGCCCTTCCGGCGGTCATCTTCGAGCCTGCCTCCCTCGTCATGCGCGACCTCCGGATCGTCAAGGACGCCGACGAGATCGCCCTCCTCCGCCTCGCCGCCCAGGCCGCCGACCGGGTGGTCCACGAGGTCGCCCACGGCCGGCTCGTCGGGCGGACGGAGGCCGACGTCGCCCGCGAGGTCCGGGACCGGCTCATCGCCGAGGGGCACGACAGCGCCGAGTTCGCGATCGTCGGCTCGGGGCCCAACTCCGCCTCCCCGCATCACGAGGCGTCGGACCGCGTGATCCGCCCGGGTGAGCCGATCGTGCTGGACATCGGGGGCCCCCTGGGCGGGTACGGCAGCGACGTCACGCGCACGATCTGGGTGACCGGCGGCGACGCCGCCCATGGCCCCGACGACGAGTTCCTCCGCCTCTACGCCGTCCTGCGGGCGGCCCAGGCCGAGGCGACCCACGCCGTCCGGCCCGGCGTCGCCTGCGAGCGGATCGACCTCGTCGCCCGGGAGATCATCTCGGCGGCCGGCCACGGGGCGCACTTCATCCACCGGACCGGCCACGGCATCGGCCTCGAGGGGCACGAGGACCCGTACCTCGTCGCCGGCAACGCCGAGGTGCTGGAGCCCGGCATGGCCTTCAGCGTCGAGCCCGGGATCTACCT